>CAZVOP010000001.1:0-94643 GCA_964628445.1 uncultured Pseudobdellovibrionaceae bacterium
AAACAGAAACATTAAGTCAACAGAAAACAATTGAAACATTATGCCAATGAGTCCAAATCTTAAACTATATGTCTAAAAATACCGGTAAGAAGTTGGTCATAGTGGAGTCCCCGACTAAGGCCAAGACGATTCGTAAATTCCTCGGGAAAGAGTACACCGTTGAGTCCTGTATGGGGCACGTGCGCGATTTACCTCAGAGCGCGAAAGATATTCCGGAAAAGTACAAAAAAGAAAAGTGGGCGAATCTCGGCGTTAACGTGAACGACAATTTCGACCCGATATATTGCGTTCCCAAGACCAAAACCCGCATCGTGAAAACTTTGAAAGACAAGTTGAATGAAGCCGATGAACTGATCCTCGCGACAGACGAAGATAGAGAGGGTGAGTCGATCAGTTGGCATTTGATCGAAGTGTTAAAGCCTAAGGTTCCCGTGAAGCGCATGGTGTTTCACGAGATCACGAAAGAGGCGATCACCGAAGCTTTGGGAAAATTCCGCAAGGTTGATGAAGATTTGGTTCGTGCTCAAGAAGCGCGCCGCATTTTGGATCGCTTGGTCGGCTATTCCATTTCGCCGTTGTTGTGGAAGAAAGTGACTTATGGATTAAGTGCGGGTCGCGTGCAATCCGTGGCCGTGCGTTTGATTTCGGAGCGTGAGCACGAGCGCCTGCGCTTTAAGCGCGCTAAATATTGGACTTTGACCGGCGAGAACGAAAAAGACGGTATCACGTTTGAGAGCCGCTCGTTCCTTCTTAAAGGCAAGCGCGTCGCGACCGGAAAAGACTTCGACAGCGTCAACGGCGAGCTGCTTGAGGATAAAAAGGGCCAAACGGTTTGGCTGAAAGAAAAAGAATCCCAGGCCTGGGTTGATAGTTTAAAAGGCAAAGAGTGGGTGGTCGACGAGGTCGAAGAAAAGCCGATTTCGCGCAAGCCCGCGCCGCCGTTCATCACTTCGACTTTGCAGCAGGAGTCCAACCGTAAGCTGGGATTCACTTCCCGCGAGACGATGGAGATGGCGCAGAAGTTGTACGAGCGCGGTTTTATCACCTATATGAGAACGGATTCGACCAATTTGTCCACGCAAGCCATTCAGGGCGCGCGCGAAACGATTCAAAAAATGTACGGCAAAAGTTATTTGCCGGCCGAGCCGCGTTTGTACACCGGCAAAAAATCCAAGGGCGCGCAAGAGGCGCACGAAGCGATTCGTCCGGCGGGAACCTCGTTTCAAGTTCCTGAAGAAACCGGCTTAAGCGGTGGGATGCTCAAGGTTTACGAATTGATTTGGAAGCGCACCGTGGCCAGCCAGATGAATAATTCCGAACAAAAAATCGTGAGTGTGAAGTTTAAAGTGGCGGACGCGGTATTTGCGGCCTCCGGTATGACGATCGAATTTCCCGGATTTTTAAAAGTTTACGTTGAGGATCAAGAAGAAGACGGCGGCGAAGAAAAAGAAGCCAATCTGCCCAAGTTGAAAGTCGGCGACAGAGTCAAATGCACGAAGATCAACTCGAACGATCACGAAACCAAACCGCCGGCGCGTTTCACGGAAGCAAGCCTCGTTCAGACCATGGAAAAAGAAGGCATCGGCCGTCCCTCGACTTATGCCACCATTATTGGAACCATTCAGGACCGCGGTTATGTGCGCAAGGTGGGAAATGCCTTAGTGCCTACATTTACGGCGCTCGTGGTTTCGAAATTATTGAAGACGGCTTTGCCGAACTACGTGGATCTTGGATTCACCAGTGAGATGGAGCGTGCGCTGGATAAAGTCGCCGACGGCGAGATGGATTATATTAAATATCTCACTTCGATTTATTTCGGTAACGACGGCCTCAAAGCACAGATAGAACGGCAAGAGAAAGCCATCAACGCCGATCAGTCGCGCTCGATCCAGCTGGAAGGCCTTGGCGCATTAAATTTTCGCATTGGAAAGTACGGCGCCTATGTTTGCCGTAAGGACGATGCACAAGAAAAGGGCGAGGTTTGCGCCTCTCTTCCCGATGCACAGGTGCCGGGCGATATGACGCCGGAATTGGCCAATAAATTGATCGATCAAAAGATCAACGGCACGGACGCGCTTGGCAAAGATCCCAAAACCGGTTTGCCGGTTTATGTTCTGACCGGCCGTTACGGGCCCTACGTGCAAATGGGCGACAATGATTCCGATCAACTTAAGCGCATGGCCATTCCCACCAATTTGGTGCCGGAAGAAGTCAAAATGGATCAAGCTTTGATGCTGCTTGAGTTGCCGAAAACTTTGGGCGAGCACCCCGAGAGCAAGAAGGATATCAAAAAAGGCCTTGGCCGTTTTGGTCCCTATGTCGTGCATGAAGGCGACTATCGCTCTATCCCACGTACGGAGGATATTTTCGCCGTGGATCTGGCGCGCGCGCTGGAATTATTCGCACAACCTAAGCGCATGCGCGGACGTACGGCTCCGCTTAAAGAGCTTGGAATTTTTCCCGACACGCAAGAGCAAGTGCAGGTTCACACCGGTAAGTACGGCCCTTATATGAAAGTCGGCGGAAAAAATATTTCGCTCACCGAGGATATGAAGATTGAAGAACTCACTTTGGATATGGTTTTGCCTTTGATCCGCGATAAAATCGCCAACGGCAAGCCGGCGAAGGCCGGCAAAGGGCCGAAGAGTGCGAAAGCGGCAAAGCCGAAGGCTGCGAAAGTCGCGGCAACGGTGAGCAAGGCTCCGCCGACGGCGAAGGTGAGCGCGAAAGCACCGGCGAAAACTCCGGCGCGGACGGTATTGAAGAAGGCTGCAAAATCAACGAAGGCGACTAAGGCCCCCTCGGCCTAATGTATGTCTTCAACGCGGGCAAAACATTGGCTCAATATTTTTAAGAGGGCGGGGGATTCGTCGCAGCTGGAGCTGCCCCTCGGCCGCGAGCCCGAGCCCGACCGCAATTTACATAAGGGCGGCCGCAGTTTTTATTTTTTCGATTTCGACGATAACGTGGCTTTTCTGACCACGCCGATGTTTCTCTTTCACAAAGACACAAAAGCAGAAATTGAAATCAGTAGTCGCGAATTTGCCAAGCATTCGGCTTTTATCGGTCAAAGCGGGAGTTTTGCCTCTTACGATTTAAATCACGATCCAGAGCACGGCTCATTTCGCAGATTTCGTGACAAGAATGTCAGTTGGCTTGAACGCCTATTGGGCCATCGCCAAGTTTTTGTGCAGGATCTGGCCGCGGCATTGGGTCATCCCGATATCGATTGGAAAGGGCCGTCGTGGAATTGTTTCTATCACGCGGTGTTCAATTCTCGCCCTTTGGCCCTCATCACGGCACGGGGGCACCATCCGCGCACCATCGCCGCGGGCATTAAATTATGGGTCAATGAGGGACATTTGCCGAAGTCGCCCAATTACCTCGCCGTTTATCCGGTCAATCATCCTGCTACTAAAGCCGCTTTAGGAATGAGCGATAGCAATTCCGTCCCACATCTTAAGCAAAAGGCGCTGCGCGCCTCGGTGGAAAAGGCACTGAAAGTCTACGGCAACAATCCGCATCACCGCTTTGGGATGTCCGATGACGATCCCCGTAACATAGAGTGGATCACCGCGGAAATGCATGCATTAAAAAAAGAACATCCTCAGATGTCGTTCTTCATTATCTCAACCCATGGGGAGCAAATGGTTAAACTTGAGATTCTGAAAGATCAGGTTGTGGACCGCGTCCTGCAACTCGATGCCCAACTCACGTTGTTTGATGAATAACGCTGGACCCCTAGCTGGTCAAAGCCGTTCAATAGTGAGAAAATAGGTTCTGTTGTCAGTTTGAACACCAAACTGCCGAATAGTAAGAAGACACCTTCGATAAGGACAAATTCATGCGTATGTTTCTCAAGCTGTTTATGGTGCTTTTTTTCGCGTCGGGTTTCACCTCACAAAGTTTTGCGCAGTTTCAGCGCTCACAATCTCTTGAGCTAAGTTGCGTCCATCTTTATCCGGTGCAGATTAAATATCTCGAAAAACACGTGAACTTTTCAAAGCTCACCAAGAATTTGGAAACGCGGACGATCGAACAGTTCGTCAAACGTCTTGATGGCTCGAAACTCTATCTTCTCGATAAAGACGTCAAAGACATCGATAAAATGATGAGCGGCATTTACGACAAAACCCGCAACAAGGATTGTTCACCTTTGGAGAAAGCCAATGCCTTGTTCGTTAAGCGCGTTGAAGAGCGTGTTAATTATGCCAAAAAATATTTGAACGCTAAGACGTTCAAATACAATCCGGATACGAAAATTCATCGCGATCCCCAAGATCGCCCGCGTCCGAAGACAATGGCGGAAGCCAATAAATTCCATGAGACATATATGCAATATCAAGTCGCCAGCTATTTGGCGACCGACTTGAAGCTGGACGAGGCGAAGCAACAGATCATTCGCAATTACGAGCGCGCGTTGAAACGGGTGCAAGAATTCAAGAAACAAGATCTGCTTTCTTCGTACCTCGATTCCTTCGCCCGCGCGCTTGACCCGCATTCTTCCTATCTTTCGGCCGATGCTTTGGAGGATTTCGAAATCCAAATGCGTTTGTCGCTTGAAGGGATCGGCGCGACTCTAAGTTCGCAAGACGGCTTCACGGTGATCGAGCAATTGATCCCCGGTGGCGCTGCCGATGCCTCGGGCAAGCTTAAACCGAAAGATCGCATCATCGCGGTCGCCCAGGGAAAAGAAGAAGTTTTTGTTAACGTGATCGAGATGGAGCTTCGCGATGTCGTTAAACTGATTCGCGGTCCCAAGGGCACCGAAGTGCGCCTGAAGATCCTGCGCAAGATGGCAAAAGAGCCCGAGCGTTTCGAAATCACGTTAATCCGCGACAAAATCAAGCTTGAAGACGAAGCGGCCGCGATCACCTATTTGGACCGTGAAGTGAACGGCCAGAAGATGAAGCTTGGCCTGTTGAATCTTCCGTCTTTTTACGCGGATAACCGTAAAAACGGTCCGTCGGCGGCGACCGATATGAAAAAGATTTTGGCTGATGCGGTGAAGAATAAAGCCGACGCGATTGTGCTCGATTTGTCGAGCAACGGTGGCGGCTCTTTACGGGACGCGGTGGACATCGCCGGTCTTTTCTTCGGCACGGGTAACGTGGTGAAACAGAGTCAGCGCGTAACTTCGGAACTTGAGCAAGTCACTTATGAAACTTTACGTGACACCGATTCCACCGTGGATTGGGCGGGACCGCTTGTTGTTCTCACCAGTCGCGTGAGCGCTTCGGCATCCGAAATTGTTTCCGGAACTTTACAAGATTATAAGCGTGCCGTTATTGTCGGCGGAGATCACACCTTCGGCAAAGGCAGCGTGCAGTCGGTTGAGTATCTTCCGCAAGGCCTTGGTGCCATCAAAACGACGGTAGGCATGTTCTTTACTCCAGGTGGCGAATCGACCCAACATCGCGGCGTGAGCGGCGACATCGTCTTTCCGAGCGCATTTGCGACCGATGAAGTGGGCGAGAAAACTCTCGATTATTCTTTGCCTCCGAAAAAGATCAAAGAATTTATCTCATCCAGTGCTTTCGTGACCGAAGGCAAGGGCGCTTGGTCGCAGGTCAACAAGGACACGATCAAGAAACTTAAAGATAAGTCGGCGGTTCGCATCGCGGACTCTAAAGAGTTCAAAAAGATTAAAGAGGAAATCGACAAGATCAAGAAGCGCGGAAAATTGATCGTCGTCGGCGACTTGATCAAGGACAAGACGAAGGATAAGGAAAAGGATCCGTCTAAGAAGAAGGATCTCGAGCCTGGCGAGGCCCCTGACGAGGACGAAAACGCCAACCTCAGCCGCGAGGAGCGCAAGAAGAAATATTTGGAGCGCGCCGACGTCGTTGAGGCTCTCAATATCGCGGCTGATTTGGCCGTAGAATTGAAGGCGCCGACCCTCAAATTGGGCTCTAAAGCTAAGCCTGCATCTCAAGGAACCGCGAATTGACAAAAAGAGGGCTATTGTCTGATATTGGGTGATTCTTCCATTTAGGAGTCACCCGCAATGGCCTTGTCTACCGTCTCTTTAAATTCCAAAGCGCAAAATTCCAAAGCGCAAAAATCAAAAATGAAAAAGGCGAAGCCGCCGAAGCAGAAGGCATCTGGGAAATCGAAAAGCAAGGCCCCAAGCCCGCCGCTTTCGAAGGATCTTTTGCTGCACATGCATTCGCTGATGGTGAAGTCGCGCGTTTTAGAAGAGCGTTTGATTAAAATTTACAAAAATGGCGACGCTTATTTTTGGATTGGTGCTCCCGGCGAAGAAGCCTTCGGCGTTCCGCTTGGCCTGTTGGTTCACAAAGGGCAAGGACCGGCTTACGATTATTTGCACCTTCATTATCGCGGTACCCCGACACTTGTGGCGATGGGTATGCCTATGATCGATTCGATTCGCCTTATGATGAATCGCGCAACGGACCCTTCAACGGGCGGCCGCAATTTCTGCAACCATTACTGCTTTCCACAATGGAATGTGACGCCGGTGTCTTCGCCGATTGAAGTGCAATATGGATTTGCGATGGGCACGGCACATGTGCAGAAGCGCCACAAGGGCCGTGGAATTTCCATCGTGACCGGCGGTGATGCCGGAACGGCCGAGGGTGATTTTGCCTCGGCTTTGATTTGGTCCACTCGTCCCGGCAATGAGTTGCCGGTTTTGCTGACGGTGCAGAATAACCGCTGGGGAATTTCGACCAGTTACGACACTCAGCACGGCGAATCGGGCATCACGGATCGCGGCAAGGCCTTCAACATGCGAACCGCGGTGATCAATGGCAATGACCCGGTTGAGTCTTATTTGGTGCTGCAGGAGGAAATGGAATACATCCGCAAGACCCGCAAACCGGTTTTGCTCGAGGCGAATGTCAGCCGGTTGTATGGACACTCTTCGGCCACCGGAGCGAATTTGATTCCCGAAGTGGATTGCTTGAAAGAATTTGAACAAAAGTTACTTCGTCTCGACATCATCAAAGAAAAAGCGGCGCAGCAGGTTTGGGCGGATTACGAAGAGGAGGCCCGCCAGGCGCAAGAGCAAGCGCGAATCGAGCCGGTGCCGGAAGGCGCATCCATTTGGGCGAATTATTTCGCAAACGGCGAAAACGGCGATTGGAGGAAATTCTAATGGCAAGCATGGCACAAGCTATTCGCATGGCTCTCCACTTCGCGGAAAAGAATTTGGAGCTCAAGGATGTCTTCGGCCAAGACGTCGGAGCACCCCTTGGCGGCGTGTTCACCGCCACTCAAGGCGTCGAATGCGCTTGGAATACGCCGCTCGATGAACGCGGTATTATCAGCATGGCCGCGGGCATTGCGATGACCGGTGAGCGCTGCGTGGCCGAGATTCAGTTCGGCGATTATATTTTCAACACGATCGATCTTTTGAAGATCGCGGGCAATACGTCCTGGGTGAGCAACGGGAATTACTCTTTGCCCATGGTGGTGATGACTCCGGTCGGCGCGGGTATCCGCGGCTCGGTTTATCATAGTCATTCTTTCGATGCCTGGGCTTCGCGTTTGCCGGGCTGGAAGATCGTGATGCCCTCGACGCCTCTTGATGCTTACGGCTTATTGCTCGCGGCGATTGAAGATCCGAATCCTGTTTTGTTTTTAAAACCCAAAGCGCTGATGCGTGTGCGCGGTGAAGAGTTGATCCCCGGTGAGCCCGAAGACGCCAAGGATTTGAAGAACCGCATTGACGCTCCAATCGGCGACACGCGCTCGAAGTGGAAACCGCGTTGGCCGGCGGTCGAGCATTACAAAATAAAAATCGGCGAGGCGAAGATCACGCGCGAGGGCGAGCAGCTCACGCTCGTCTCCTATGGCCGCCATCTTTTGATGTGCAATAAAGTCGCGGACGATTTACGGGCTGAGGGGCTGTCGGTCGAGGTCATCGATCTGCGTTCGATTTATCCGTATGATTGGAACGCGATAAAGAATTCCGTGTCGAAAACACGGAAGGTCTTATTTGTGAATGAAGATACCGAAGTGACGAATTTCGGGGAGCATTTAGCTTACCGTGTTTCACAGGAGATGTTTTATCAATTGGATGCTCCTCCGCGTGTCGTGGCGGGCAAACATCTTCCCGGGATAGGACTGCACCCGAACCTCGAAGAAAACTCGGTTCCTCAAGGCCATGATATCGAGCGCGCGGTACGTGAATTGATTAGCGAGCAGCCTTGAAAAAACAGCCTTTTGACAAATACGTCTATTACAGTCGGGCCGTGCAATCGCCCGACGTCGACTGCCAGTTCGTATCCGATTGTTATAAGGGGCTGCGAGGCATTCGCCCGCGTATTTTGCGCGAAGATTTTTGCGGCGCTTTTGCGGTCTGCTGCGAGTGGGCCAGGCGCCATCGTTTGAACCGTTCGATCGGCATTGATTTGGATCCCGAGCCGATTGAATACGGGTTGATCAATTATCTTCCGGAACTCAAGCCTGAACAGCAAGAACGGATTCATATTGTCGAGGGCAGCGTTCTTACTGCGCAGGTCGAAAAAGCCGACGTAGTGTTGGCACTGAATTTTTCCTACTACTTATTCAAGTCGCGGATCATGTTGCGCCAATACTTCACGCGCGCTCGGCGCGGGTTGATGCCGCGCGGATTATTTATCGTGGATTGCTTTGGCGGCAAGGACTCGCAAGAGGGCAACATCGAAAGCACCAAGCATAAGGACTTCACTTATTTTTGGGAACAAGTGGATTTTGATCCGGTGAGCAACGAGGCGATGTTTCATATTCACTTTAAATTGAAGGGTGAAAAAAAGCGGCGTGAGCGGGTGTTCTCTTATGACTGGCGCATGTGGAGCATTCCTGAAATCCGCGAAGTGATGATGGAGGCGGGATTCAAGCGCACCCATATCTATTGGGAAGGCACCACTCGCAAGGGCGAGGGGGACGGTAACTTCAAGCGGGTTGAAGAGGGCGAAGCCTGCGACGGCTGGATTGCTTATGTGGTCGGTGAGATTTAGCTGAGAGGCTGTCGACGCGAAGCTTCTTGTCCAGACAAGAAGCCCTGCGCAATCACGCTTCGGTCGATTTTAAGTCCACTGAGGTGAACAAACTAATCATATTTAGCCCGCTCTTCTTCAGATTTTCTTCTCCACCTTGTTGGCGTGAGATCACGCAGAGTACATTTTCGATCAAGGCACCTTCTTTGCGCAAATCCTCACAACTCAAAACGACTTGGCCGCCGGTCGTGATCACATCTTCAATCACACAGACTTTCATGCCCTTCAGACTTTCCAAACCTTCGGCGATCCGGCAGGTGCCGTAGGTCTTCGCTTCTTTGCGCACGAAGACGGCGGGAATTCCACTCTCCAGTGACAACGCGGTGGCGACCGGGATGCCGCCCATTTCAAGGCCCGCCAGCACTTGAGTGCCGGGCGGGATCAGCGGCTTCATCGCGACGGCAATTGCTTTCAATAAATTCGGTTGAGCCTCGAAACGGTATTTATCGAAATACTCTTTTGAGATGAGGCCGGATCGAAGTTTGAATTCGCCTGTTAAATGAGCAACTTTGAAAATCCGTTGCGCCAGCTCGCGTGATTGCATGTTCATTTCCTTTGGCCGATCGGGATGCTGATCGAGGCCACAATGACACTCGACCTATGGCTGAATAGGTGTTGTTTTGACCTCTGACAAGAACTTTTCCGAACGCTGAAGCGCTTTTGACATTCATTTTGTTAAGTTAGCAGCACACCTAGATTGGCATGTTGTGTGCTCTGCTAAGTTCAGGGGGTATGGAAAGAATGAACGCTCGAACTATCTACGTGATCTTGTTTTTACTCACGGCCTTGATGGTGATCGCGACAGGAACATTGGTCACGCAATCGATTTAAAGAAGGGATTCATGGATGGAATTCAGAAGCCGGCCCAAAAAATCAGCGCGTGTCTCGCGTAAATCCAGACTAAAAATCTGCCGTAAACCGGCTCAAGTGTTGCCTGGTTTTTTTCCGTTACCGTTTTAATTAAAGCTCAAAAGAGCTAAGGCGCGGAGCCGGTATGTCCAGTGCCGGAGCCGAAGGCGGCGGACTTAATTCGAATCCAAAAATAAGTTCGACGAATTCCGCGAGAGGGACGATTCCGATCGTGGCGCCATGACCGTTTTTAACGACAAGAAACGGACTTGCGGCTTTAAGAAAGATGTCGGCCAGCTCTGAAACCGTGGCGTCTTCAAATACGGTGCCCACGGGGCGCACGAAATGGGCGAGGGAATTCTCTTCTGAATTCTCCGCCAGAAGTTCAAGAACCTTAACTTTTGAAACCCAACCCAAGATGTGGTCGAGATCGCCTTTATAAACCGGCAAATGCGCGACCTTAGCCGATTTCAAGCGGCGGACCCGGCGCAACTGCACGTCCGCATCCAAGGCGGTTACCAGCGCACGGGGGATCATAATGTCGGTGACCTTCATCTTTGTCAGCTCACTGAGGCGAGCCTCAAGGACAGGCGATAAGGAAGGCTCCGCTTCGGAGTCCTCGTTCGTTTTGTTTTCGGAGGGATTTTCGTCGTTCAGCCAGGAGAACAATTTCATATATTAAATTCAGTATAGCACAAAATAGGTCTAGGGCGGAGCTGGACTGATCCAGACCCCTCGTCAGATCCGGCGGACCTCAGTGTCTTTAAATACTTGACTCCCTGTGGCATTTTTTTGCCCTTGGTATTTGCCCTTATAGGGCGTGACTGCGGCCTGGTCCATCTTACAAAAGACCAGCTGGCAAATGCGTCGGCCGGCCTCAAGGCGAATAGGAAGGGAATTCGCGTTATAAAGCTCAAGAGTGATTTGGCCCTCAAAACCAGGGTCAACCCACCCGGCATTCTGAATAAACAGACCGATGCGCCCGATCGAGCTGCGTCCTTCAACAAAGGCGACGAGATCTTTGGGCAATCGGACATATTCCATCGTCGTTGCGAGCAAGAACGAATGCGGCGGAATGGTGATCGAGGGGCCGGTGATTTGGCGATAGATGATTTCGGTATTGAGATCGATCGTTTGCATCTGACGGTCTTCGATCACCAGGAAATGATCGCCAAGCCGGCAATCCAGAGATGCCGGCTGGATGCATCCGTCATCTAATGGACTGACTCCCAATTCGCCGGATTGAATAAGCTTCTTGAGAGTCCCGTCCGATAAAATCATTACTTCTTCAACTCATCTGCACGTTGTTTTTCGTACTTCTTCACGAGCTCTTCTTGAATGTTGCGCGGAACCGGCGCGTAGCGCGCGAATTCCATCGTGAACTCGCCCTTACCCTGCGTGCCGGAGCGAAGTTCAGTCGAGTAGCCGAACATTTCAGAAAGCGGAACATCGGCTTCAACCGTCGTGAACGCATCTTGCGTGGTGGTGCCCAAAATCATTCCACGGCGTTGGTTGATTAAACCGAGAACGTTACCTTGGAATTCTTCGGGTGCAGAAACTTCCACTTTCATGATCGGCTCGAGAGCAGTGGGCTTAGCCTTGAAGTAAGCTTCGCGGAAGGCGGCCATCGCGCAAATACGGAAGGCCATCTCGCTTGAATCCACATCATGGTAAGCGCCGTCGGTCAGGGTCGCCTTAACTCCCACAATCGGGAAGCCGATCAAAAGACCTTTGGTCATCTGCTCGATGAAACCTTTGTCAACGGCCGGGATAAATTCGCGCGGGATCTTACCGCCCACGACCTTGTTCACGAACTCATAGGTTTTATCTACGCTATCGAGCGGCTCGAAAGTACCGATCACTTTCGCGAACTGACCCGAACCGCCGGTTTGTTTCTTGTGAGTGTAATCGAAAGGCGTCAGCTGTCCGATCGTTTCACGATAGGCGACCTGCGGAGCTCCTGCGACCACTTCGCAATTGAACTCACGCTTCATGCGCTCGATGTAAACTTCCAAATGCAACTCGCCCATTCCGGAGATGATGGTCTCGGAAGACTCTTCATCGCGGTGAACGCGGAAGGTGGGGTCTTCTTTACGGAACTTTTGCAGCGCTTTCGAGAAATTGTTCGATCCCTCTTTGCTCTTCGGGTGAACGGCGAGCGAAATCACCGCGTCCGGAACGAACATGGAACTCATGGCCACGTTGATATTGCCGTCGGTGAAGGTGTCGCCGCTTGAGCAGTCAATACCGAACAAGGCGACGATGTCACCCGCGTGCGCGACATCGATGTCCACCATTTCTTCCGCATGCAAGCGCACTAGGCGGGGCACTTTCACTTTGCGTTGGTTGGCGAGATTGGTGATGAAATCACCTTTGCGCAAAGTTCCCTGATAAAGACGCATGTAAGTCAATTGACCAAAACGGCCATCTTCGAGTTTGAAAGCCAAGGCAACGAGCGGCTTGTCGGGGTCTGAACTCAAGGGGACTTTCTCTTCGTTGTTGTCGAGATCAAGCCCCTCGTTTATCACTTGCGACGGATTCGGCAAATATTCGGCCACGCCATCGAGCAGCTTTTGTACGCCGCGGTTTTTGTAGGCCGAGCCCATGAACACCGGGGTCAGATCGAGCTTCAATGTGCCTTTGCGGATAGCTTCGCGGACCTCAGCTTCGGTCGGCTCTTCTTCGTTCAAGAATTTTTCAGCCACAACATCGTCGAAGTCGGCGGCTTTGCCGACAAGGTCGTGGTGATATTTTTTGGCTTGCTCCATCAGCTCTGCAGGGATTTCTTTTTCGGTGATCGTCTCACCGTGTTCGCCTGAGAAATAATAGGCTTTCATTTTTAATAAATCGATCACGCCCTCGTGCTTGTCTTCGAGGCCGATCGGAATTTGCATGAGGACCGCGTTGTGGCGCAGCTTTTCGCGCAAAGCTTCGACGACGCGGAAGGGATTCGCGCCCGCACGATCGAGTTTGTTGATAAAGGCTAAGCGCGGAACTTTGTAGCGGCGCATCTGGCGATCCACGGTGATGGACTGCGACTGCACGCCGGCCACACCGCAAAGAACGAGAATGGCGCCGTCGAGAACGCGTAACGAGCGCTCCACTTCGATGGTGAAATCCACGTGTCCGGGAGTGTCGATGATATTGATCTCAATGTCTTTCCAATGAACGTTGGTCGCTGCCGACTGAATCGTGATTCCGCGCTCGCGTTCGAGTTCCATGTGATCCATGGTCGCGCCGACGCCGTCTTTACCTTTAACGTCGTGCATGGCGTGAATACGGCCGGTGTAAAAGAGCATGCGCTCGGTCAGGGTTGTTTTACCTGAGTCGATGTGCGCGGAAATTCCGATGTTTCTGACCTTTTCAAGGGTCCATTTTGGAGTCGCAGCCATTAGGGATCGTCCTTCCTAAATCTTTTCTAAAAAGATGGATGTCTTGTGAATTTATGGGGTTAACATGGTCCTTATGCAGTTGCAAGAGCTTGAACAATTCGCCAAACAAGCCGGACTTTTTCCGTTACGTGAGCCACAGCGCAAAGCGCTGGAAAAGCTCTGCGCGGGCAAAAATTTACTGCTGATCTGGCCCACCGGATCGGGCAAATCCTTGTGCTATCAGCTCCCGGCCCTGGCTCTGCCCGGATTAACCATAGTGATTTCGCCACTTATCGCGCTTATGGACGACCAGACGGCAAAGGCGCGGGGGCTGGGCTGGCCGGTTACGTGCGTGCACTCCGGCATCGGGCGCGAGGATCGCTTGAAAAGGCTGCGGCAAGTCGGCGAGGGCAAAATTAAGTTGCTCTACGTTACCCCGGAGCGCTTTCGCCAAGAGGAATTTCTGGCGCTGTTGAGGACCGTGACGGTGTCTCTTTTGGCGGTGGACGAGGCGCACTGCATCTCGCAGTGGGGTCATGATTTTCGGCCCGACTACTCGAAACTGCGGCATATCCGCGGCTTGATGGGGAATCCCCAAGTTTTGGCACTGACCGCGACCGCTACCCCTGAAGTGCAGACGGATATTTTGCGTCAGCTGGATATGGAGCCCGGCGCCGAGATCTTGTGGGAAGGGGTTGAGCGGCCGAATCTTTATTTGGCGGCTAAGGAATTTGCCGGTGAAGATGAAAAGCTCGAGCGTTTGGTGGAGTGGTTGCGCGAGATTGAAGGCGCCAAGATCATTTACTTCACCTTGATCTCGACGCTCGAGCGCATCTCCGAATGGCTGCAGGCCAAAAAGTTTCCGCACCGCACTTACCATGGCGATCTGGAAGACCGCCACCGCCGGCAAAATCAATCCGCGTTTGTGAACGGTGAAAGTTTTTTGATGCTGGCCACGCCGGCATTCGGATTAGGGGTGGATAAGCCCGATATTCGCGGCGTCGCCCACTTTGAAATCCCGGGATCGATCGAAGCCTATTTTCAAGAGGTCGGACGCGCCGGCCGTGATGGGAAGCCCTCGCGCTGTGAACTTCTTTACGTGCAAAACGATTTGGAAACGCAGATGGGTTTTATCGAATCGCTTACGCCCGAGCCGGATTACGTGCGCGCGACTTACCGTTTGCTCAATCAATGGAAAGGCCGCCTGAAGACTTTGCGCCTGGACGATATGCGCGAGCAGCTGAGCTTTAAAAATAAGCGCGATTACCGTTTGGAGACGGCATTGAGCTATCTGGACCGCTTAGGCGTGATCCGCTTTCCGCACCGGCGCTTGGATCAGTTGGAGTTTTTGCGCGAGCTTGAGGATGCCGACGTTTCGGATCAAGAGTGGAAAGAGCGCAAACAGCAATTGCAGAAAAAATTGATGGCGCTGGTGCAGTGGTTCCGCTCCGACGTTTGCCGCAAGGTCGTGATCTACGCCTACTTCGGCTGGCCCGATCAAGAGCCCTGCAAGTTCTGCGATGTGTGCGAGGAAAATGGAGATGCCTAAGGCCTTGTTCGCGGAAGAGTTAGTTTCATTTCCCGATCCGCATTTGGCTTTGGAGGGGATCGTCGACTTGAGCGACGATCTTTCGGTCGAGAGATTGTTCGAGGCCTATAGCTTCGGGATTTTCCCATGGCCGCACGAAAATTATCCGACGCTGTGGTTTTGTCCGATGGAGCGGGGGATTTTGGATTTCAAGGAATTTAAGATTCCGCATTCCATGCAGAAGTTTATGCGCAAGACCGATTTCACCGTCACGATGGATAAAAAATTCGATCAAGTTATCGCCGCTTGCGCGGACCAGGCGCGGCCCGGGCAAAAAGGAACTTGGATCAACTCGAAAATATTAAAGGGCTATCGCGATTTTCACCGCACGGGCTACGCGCACAGCGTGGAGGTGTGGAGCGAAGGCCTGCTAGTGGGCGGGATGTACGGCGTTTATGTCGGCGGATTATTTTGCGGCGAGAGTATGTTTTTTAAAAAATCAAACGCCTCGAAATTTGCGCTGGTGAAGCTGGTGGAATTTTTGCGTGAGCACGGCTTGGGGTGGATGGACGTGCAGATGGTGACGCCGCTGGTGGAGATGTTTGGGGGGAAGTACATCACGCGCGCGCAGTTCTTGCGGCGCTTGGAGTCCGCGAAGAAGTCGGCGCGGGCGATTGAGTTTAGGATTTAGGTTTAAGAAGTCAGGGTGTTTCAGGCTGCAGGGTAGTCACAAAACCAGTGATTGCTGACGGACGATTATTCACGTCCGCCCAATGATTCGATAAGTTTGGCCGATTCGGGATGACCACTTTGCTTCGCCGCCGTAAGCGGAGATATCCCTTGTGACCTTTTTAGATTGGGATCGGCTTTTGCTTGAGCAAGAACTTTAATAACTGCGTTGTTACCTTTTCTCGCAGCAGCTGACATAGGTGAAAATCCAAACTGGGCCTTGTTTGGACCCATCACGATATTTGGATTTGCTCCCGATTTTAGAAGCAATTCTACTAATCCTGTTCCACCCTCTGGCTTCAAATTTGCCGCCGCCAAGTGCAAGGGTGTCATGCTATTCTTGTCAGACAAATTGGGATCGGCCTTATAATTCAGCAGAGTCTTTATCACTGAAAGATCTTGGGGATGAAAGGTGGCCGTGGAAAAAGCCGCGCGCATTAAAGGTGTATAGCCATCCCTGTCCCGACCATTAACGTCCGCTTTGTTCTTAATCAGAAGTTCTAAGACTTTGAGTTGATCGGGTTTTAATGCTTTAAAAATGACTGGGGTATCTTCCTCTTTCACATTCGGGTCAGCGCCGTGGGCGAGTTTATCCTCGATGGCTTTGAACTGTATACTCGCGTCCTTAGCCCCGCCAGAATAGACGGTAACCAAATCGTACAAGTCCCCCTTCCAGTCCGCCGTTGAAATCAGAGGACATAGGAACAGAAAGATAAAAGCTATTCTTTTTATATTTATCTCCTTCGACATTCTTACGAAGAATTACGCTTTAACTCAATTAAATTGGATTCACAGGACGGACTATCTGGGTGAGAGGTGATTGGATGGCATCTCAAACCGCTTCAAATCCGAATGGTTTCAAAATTCAACTTATTCTAAAAGTCATCGACTTTCCAGTCACGCTTTGCGCGGGCGCCGCTCGAAACCCGGAAGTGAAGCCCGCTGGCGACTAAATAAATGGATATCGGCCCGGCATTCACAGTTGCTTTAACTCCCCGAATTAACGGCAAAAGTACAGGAGGCTGGAGATGTCCAATCCAATGAAGTATATTAAGGATCTGGAAGCGGCGGGGTTTCAAAGAACTCAGGCCGAGGCGCAAGTGCAAATGGTGCTCGATGCGATAGAGGGTGATTTAGTGAGCAAAGGTGATTTCGCTGTTTTTCAGGAACGGAATGAGAACCGGCTGACGCAGTTTGAGCAGCGGATTGAGAATCGATTGGTGCAATCCGAGCAGAGGATCAAATCGAGGTTTGCTCAGCTTGAGCAGCGCGTGGAAGCTCGCTTTGAGCAATACGAGCAGCGCGTGGAAGCCCGCCTTGAGCAATCCGAGCAGCGTATCGACACTAAATTTAAGCAAATCCAACAATGGATTGAATCTCGATTCACGGAAGCGGATCAAAACTTAGAGCGTCGTTTGTTGAAGATGGAATTTCGTCTGATGACCCGGCTGGGATTTTTGTCGGTGAGTACGACTTCTCTTGCGGTGGCCGTTTTGACTTGGTTGATCAAGCTTTAAGAAGAGAAGTTTACCTTCGGCACTGAGGGTAAGGGCGGCTGGATAGCCGCCCGCCCAACTGAAATTTACTTCAGATGTTTGCTAACGTGCTTAGTCATTTCGAACATGTTCACTACACCTTTGCCACCGAAAACAGCTTTTAGCTTGTCGTCCGCGAGGATGTTGCGGCGGTTCTTGGGATCTTGAAGGTCGTGCTTTTTGATGTATTTCCAGAGAGCGGAAACAACTTCCGTGCGTGCGCGATCGCCGGCGCCGATGACTGCGGCTAAAGCGTCGCTAACTTTTAATTTTTTCATGAAAGCCGCATTGGGCTTGCGTTTGCTGGCTTTTTTAGCCGTAGCTTTTTTGGGAGCGGCCTTCTTGGTCGCGGTTTTTTTGGTGGCTTTCTTCGTTGCTTTTTTCTTAGCTTTGGCCATTTTTTTCCTCCGAGGAAATGTAAAGTTGCAAGCGCGAACTCGCGAGTGCAGCTTGATCATACTTCGAAAGAGGGTTTTGTCTATAGGGAAGCCATACGCGGGGAATGAGGCTTAGAATTTAAAGCGTTCGCCCCAAGGAGAGCCGCGCTCGGAAGAGTAGTTTCCCGACGGCAGTGAAGCATAATAGATAAATCCCATCGCCAGAATGGTGAGCGCCAGATAAGTGAGAAACTGAAGCCCGTAAGTCAGCGTGAGCGTGCGATAGTAAAGCCAAGTGCGGTAGCGCTGGTCGCGCATCGCTTTCATAAAACTTTTTTCGATGCCTTTGCGAATCGCCCGAGTGTGGCCTTCGGGCAAACTATCGAAACGGATGGCCACCAACATTTTGGGCTCGTCGAAGAACGAATCTTGTTTGCCGAACCAGTTGCGCGGCCGGTACTCCTGAATGCGGATCACATTGCCCCACCATGCGATTTGCTCGCCTTCGGGGACGGGGATCTCCACCATAATGCGATCGCCAAGGCGAAATCCGCGCGCCGAGTCGGTCACAAAAGCCGCACCGGTTTCCGAAAGATTTACCAGCAAGGTTTGCTGAATCGGAGCTCCACTATGATTATCTTCGAGACCAAAGCGCATGATGTTGCGGTCTTGTGTGCGCAACACATAGCGAGCGGCTCGAGGGACAAATTTGCGGATATTTTCACCCATGCTTTAGACATATCGGCAAAATTTGCCTATAGTTTGAGCCTCCATTGCGCATATAACGCATTGTGTTGTAAGATGGCCGTCCTATCCAATCCCTTTGCGGAGGTGCCCGTGCTTAGGTCTCAAACCCTGCTATTTTGTGCTTTAACGATGTTCTTTTCGTCGCCGTCATTTGCGCACGAGGGGTTAGCGGAAGAGCCGGTCAGCGCGGGTTGTGAGGCCTTACTTGGGTACACCTTAAAGGCGGTCGCGGGCGGCGAACACGATTTCGATTTCTATGCTGGACAGGCGATGCGCGGATTTTTGGGTTCTTACCCTTCCTTTGCGGACAAAGATGCGGCCCGCCTTAAGGCGCAAGGGTTGATGATGTGGGGGCACTCCTTCGCCGTCAGAAAATCGGTCGCCGAAGCCAAGGCCCACGATGCGAACTTCAACGGCCTCGAAAAGATCTCATACTTCATTACCGATATCGATGTCTCCGATTTGAAAGAGCCGCTGCCTGAGGATTCAACCGAGATCAAAGAGCAAAAGACAAAAATGATTCAGGAGCGCTTCCGCCAGATTTTTGCGACGGCACCTTTGATTTACTGGGACGACTCCGAATCGATTATAGCCAAGAAAAAAGTCGCGCCGTTAATGGTGACCGTGGATCATGAGATGGCCGCGCGTTTGATGCCGCCGGAAAAGATCGGTTGGTTCGCCGGTGACGACCGCGGCCCGCGCTTTCATCAAAGCGGCTGGACGTTCATGAAGATCCGCGGCGAGATCAAGTACGCGAAAACTTTTGAGTCAGGCTCGGACACCATCAAGAAACTTTTGGAGGAAGGGAAGAAGTACTCGAGCCGCGGTTACACCTTCACGTTCAACCAGAACTTCCAAGAGTCCCTCGATTTGGCCCGCCATCAAGTGCGCCGGGTTAAGGATCCCGCGACCGGGATTGTGACGTTTGAGAAAAACTCGCGTTATCTCGACGACGACGAATACAACGCGACCCTTGAAAGCTACAAGAATGGCAATGCCTTCAGCATCGAATTTCGTGATCCGTCGGGCAAACTTTTGGCCGGCGTTTTAGGCGATAAGCACGGAAATTTGATCGCGATGGAGACGATCTTTTACGATTGGACCCGCGATGAGAAAGGCAATTACAAGAAGTCGCTGATCGACTTCTCGAAATTGGCGGTAATTGCCGGGCTGAAACGTCTGCATGAACATGGCATCAATATCGTCGACGCAGGAATGGTGACGCCGTTCACGGCGACGCTCAAAGGCGAGTATGTTTCACGCGATGAATTCGCGCGTGACATCCAGATGCTTAATGCGCAAGGGCCGATTCACATCGACTTCAATGCGCCCTTTATTTTTAAATAAGCTATTTCTTGAACTTCTCTTCGACGGCCTTCACTTGGCCGGAGAGGGTTTCATCGACGAGTCCATTGCGGCGTAACAACTCGTTGGCGGAGTTTAAGCGCTCGATCAAACCTTTAGTCAAAGCCAGCAGCCAAGCGGGGACAGTCCGCATCTGTGCTTCGATCGCGTCCTTAGTCAGGCGGTGCGCTTTTACGGGTGTAAGCGCCACGACATTCGACGAATGAGGCCGCCCTAAAAGCAAAGCGTTCTCGCCCACGTACTGCCCGGATTTAATAATACCCAAAGGGATTTTTTCGCCGCCGGCACCTGTGCGGTAAACTTCCAACTGGCCCTCGGTCACGATGTAGAGGGCTTCGCAGCGGGTTTTTTCACGAATCATAAATTCGCCGGGTAACAGACTGATCAAATTGTTGGCGTGGCCTGAGGTTGCAGCAGTTGATTCCATTAAACCCCCGTCTAGTATAAATATCATCGGGGAAAACGGGAGATTTTTGAAGTCCCAAGTTTACGAAATTTATTTAGCGCAACTCACTATGACTCGCGATGGAACATATAGACCCAGAGTCACGATTCCAATCATAACGTCGCCGGTCGTCATACCCAAGCTCGCGGCCGCCATGCGCGAGTTAGGGCACATCTCGGCCTCGCTTAGCACCTTTAGTCCTGGAATCAGTCCCCATAAGAAAAACGGCGTCTCATACTTACTGGTCTTTGCCGCCGGATCGCTATTTTGAGAATCATTCCGGTACAAGGTCATATGCGAACAACTCATTAAAAAAACGGAGGAGCTTATGAGCACAAGGGAAATGCCGCGCATATTATTCCCCACACCAAATCTTGATTGTGACGGGGACGTAAATGCCGAGTGTGATCGCTGTGATCAGTCCGTCTTCAATAGTACGCGTTCTGATTAGGCCGTAAGGTTTTTGATCCACGCAAGCCTTCTGCACGGAAACGGAAGGGTCGCCGCGAAAGCCCAGCCAGTAGTAATCGAAATAGTCCACGTAGCTGGGAGACGAATCGGGATTCCATTTGTCGTTGAAAACAATTTTTGTTGTCATGCAGCCGCAGAGGGCTAAAGCGGCGGCGGTCAGAAGAATTCTCATAAAGCTTTCGCTCCCCCGGATAAGAGTTCGATCGCGCTTTTGTCCTGGTTTTGAACGGCGATCGCAAGCGGAGTTTGTCCCATTAGATTGGCGGCATCTCTTTTTGCTTTAGCCTTTAAGAGTAGGCCAATGACCTCGGCATCACGATTCTGAACGGCATGGTGAAGAGGCGTGTTGCCGTCGTGATCCGCTTGTGAAACGGGGGCGCCGGATTCAATCAACCGCTTCACGATAAAAGGCTGATGATAGCTCATCGCCAGCAGAATGAGCGAATCGCCGTCATTGTCCAGTTGGTCCAGCGCCGGTCCGCGGTCGAGAAGAGTTTCAAATATCGAGGGATCGCCTCGCGGAATTGAAAAGAAGATCGCCGTCCAGCCATTAGGGTCGGCGGTGTCGACTGAAGCGCCGGCTTTTAAGAAGGCCTTAACCGTTTCCAGCGAGGCGAAGCGCACCGCCATCATTAACGAGGTCAGGTCGAAATCGTCTTTTACCTCAAGTGGCGCGCCCTTTTTCGCGAGCAGGTCCACCGAGCCTGCGGAATTTCCCAGAGCCGCGAAGTGAAGCGCGGTCGAGCCTTGCGTGTCTTTGGCGGAAACATCGGCGCCGGCGATGATCAACTGCTCAACGATTTTGACCTGGTTTTTACGGGCCGCGGCCATAAGCGGAGTTATTCCTTGCTGTGAAGCCGTGTTCACCTGTGCACCGCTTTCGAGCAATCTTTTGAGTTCATTCGCATCGCCCCCCGCCGCCGCGCGGATCAAAGCGGTTGTGCCCGTCAATTCCAGATCGGGCACTGCCGTGGGAATGCTTTGGGCTTTTTTGGCGGAACTTGTGCAGCCGAAATTGGCTAAGGCCGCGATTAAGGCGATGGAAATAAGAACGCAGTTCATTTTGCTCACATGTTTCCTTTGAGTTTTCTGATTTATGATGGGCGGGTGCGCGGCGCAAGCGATTTTGTGTACGGGCATTGCAATAATCACGATGGATGAATATCAAAGCGTTCATAATAGCTTTAGTCGTTTTCGGATTACAAAACTCGGCACTTGCGGAAGGTGTTGACGTTGCCTTGAACGCTTTATCGGCCGCGCCCGAGGGCCGCGAATTGAAAAACGTCGGCGCGATGCGCACGGCGCGTATCACGTTTTACAATCCTGATTCGCACACCGCGATGGAAGGCGGGCCGAGAAACCGTTACTCCGAACCTATAAATTCAATTGAGGATGCGATCAAAAACGGCCGGCCGGTCACCGTCGCCGCGGATATTTATGGGGCCTTCGGCAATGCCTGCAATCAGCGCGACAATCGTTGTTTACTTTTGATCCACGCGGCGGGTTTTGACATGGCTTTCCCCTCCTACCGTAAGAAATTTCCGAATCTTCCGCGCAATAGTTTTATCGCTTTAGTCGAGGACACCGGAAGCGACTTCTTTCATACCGCGGGAAAGCGTTTTGACGTCGCGGTTCGTAGTCGCCGCCTCGCGGTGGCGATCCCTCCGTATTTAAACGCGCATATTAAGTGGATGCGCTTGCACAGTCCCTGTGGAAGCGACGAGCGCGCCAGGCGCTGCCAACTGGCCGATGCCCGCATCAGCGGCGAGGCCAGATCGGCGATGGGCTTAAGCGGCCGCGATCTATGAGAAGCTCATTGTTGTTATGAGAGGCGCAAAATTGTCACTTTTCGGGCTCTGAATCCAAAACTTCGACAGCTGGGGATGGCATAAGCCTTGTACTGCTACCTGCCGGAGTCTCGGGCCGTTCATGGGGAATTGTGTCGAGCAATTGGATTTTTTTGGGAGTAGTCGTGGACACCAACACCAGCTTCTTCGGTTCTATAGTTAATTTCTTTGCGGTCGGCGGATTTTGGATGTTTCCGATTTTCTGCGCGCAAATGGTTTCGCTCGCGATCATCGCTGAACGCGTTGTTCGCCTTTATATCGAGCGTAAGCCCGAACTTCGCAAACAGGCGAATTTGTTCGAGGCCGACATCAAAAAAGGAAATCTTGAGCGCGTGATCTTGCAGGCTCGCAGCCTGGACCGCAACTCGGCTCTTCGCCAGGTTGTTGAAGCGGGTGCTACCGCAGCCCAAAACATGGGTGGACGCGAGGAAGTGCAAGCTAAAATGGACGAAGTTTTAGTTCGTGAGCAGAGCAAACTCGAAGCCCGCGTCGAATTCTTGGCGATGCTTGGTAACGTCGGAACGTTGCTGGGATTGCTCGGTACGATCGTCGGTATGATCCGCTCGTTTGCGGCAATTTCGCAAGCCGATCAATTGACCAAAGCGGCGATGCTCGCATCCGGCGTTTCGGAAGCCATGCACGCTACGGCTTACGGTTTGATCATGGCGATCCCGGCTATCGTAATGTACTCCGTTTTGCAAAACCGTATCAACAAGTTGTCGGAAGATATGACTCAAGGTGCAGTACGCATCTTCAACTTGCTCGGCTTTCACTATGACTCCGTAAAATCCACCGCTAAGAAAAACGGATAAGGCAAAACGGCTAAGAATTTTTCCACGAAACTAGGAGTAAGCCATGCACGTCTCAGGATCTAAAAAAGGAAGAAAAAAGAATCTCAACTTCGAGTTGAACTTGATTCCCTTCATCGACGTGCTTTCCACTTGCATCTGCTTCTTGTTGGTTACTGCCGTCTTCATAAACCTTGGCTCGATTCACGTCAGCCAAGCGGTCGGCAGTGAGAAGTCAGCTGCAAAACCCCAAGGATCGGTGACGGTTTCTTTGGGCGGGCATGGCGATATTCGTTTCGAAGTGAAAGACGTAGCTGCTCTTCGCAAGTCGGGCAACTTAGTCACGATTACGGGCGATAACGGAAAAATCAATTACAAACGCACTGAAGAATGGATCAAGAGTTTCTCATCGCGCTTCACCGACGTGAAGACGGTGTTGATCATGCCGAATCCGTCTTCGAAATATGACGACCTGATTCAGTTGATGGCGCAATTCAAAACGGCCTCGATGGACCAAATTGGAATCGCGCCTTTATAGGCTTTAGGAGCTTGGGAGCTATATGTTGAATTCACAAAGTCCGATGACACAATCTTTTCTGCGCTCCACGATCGAAGGCCAAGGCCTGTTGGCTCCGAAACAAAAGCGCGGCCGCCGCGGAACCGTTGCGGGCTTGATGCTGACATCGCTGGTGGATGCATTTTCGATCTTGGTGATCTTTTTGATCATGAACAACGCCACCAGTTCTGAAGCTTTGAATATCGGCAATAAAGTGACGTTGCCGACCGTGAGCGAAGGCTCATTGATCCAAGAGGGGATTACGGTACGGGTCGAAGACGGCAAATTTATGGTGGAAGACGTCGCTATCGCTAAGTCGAATTTGATCGCCACCTTAAAGAAGCTGAATGACGGCGCCACGGCCGGTAAAAAAGAAGGTTTGATCATCGTGGCCGACCGCGGTTTGGATTATGAGGACCTTAGTCCAGTGATCTTGGCCGGTTCGCAAGCGGGCTTCACGAAGTTCAAGTTCGCCGTCATTCGAAAAAATTAAAACTTTCCGACTTACCATTACGCCGCTGACGGGTGAGAATGAGATTCCACCCGGAGAGCGGCGTTTTGCATTTAATGATCCTTCTGTTCAGCTATTCCATGTCTTTCGCGGCACCTTCGGCGCCGACTTCGCTCAAATGGCTAATGAATGGGAACGACCGTTTTGTTAAAGGCTCGGTTCGAAGCGACGGCCAATCTTTCAAGGATATTCAAAAACAAAGCGGAGCCGAGCATCCTCATGCGGTCGTTTTATCGTGCAGCGATTCGCGCGTGCCGCCGGAACTCGTCTTCGACCAGAAGTTGGGCGAAGTTTTTACTGTACGGACATTGGGTGAACGACTTGATTCAGCGGTGGTCGCAAGCATTGAATATGCGGTCCGCGATCTGGGTGTGAAATTGATCGTGGTGATGGGGCATACGCAATGCGAAGCGGTTAAGGCCGCGGGTGGCAAAATCGCTAGTCCGCGTTTCTCGAAAGAATCTTGGGCGCAGGCCGAACAAGTCGCACGTGATTTGATTGGCAAATCGTCGCTGCTGAGCCAGCGTTGGACCAAAGGTGACCTTTGGATTGTGCCTTCGCAATATGATTTATCGACCGGTGAAGTTAGCTTTCGAGAGAAGCTTTCGGTTGGTTTAAAGCGCACCCTATCTAGCCGCTAGTTAAGGCTTAGACTTTCCCTTACCGTTCTTTTCAATATCCTGGGCGACGCCGCGCACGCGCTTTTTCTGTTCAGCGCTGAAATACTTTTCGAAGAAGGCTTGCGGATTGCTTTGCGCCTCCAACAAAAGCTTTTCCATTTTTTCCGGATCGCCGCCCGCCTCTTGCGTCACTTTTTCCATGACCTGTGAGGCGAGGTCGTAGATCTCCTCTTTATTTTTGGATGACCCAGCCAAGGCGTCGACTTTGCTGTCGATTTCTTGCGCGTGTTTATCCTTTTTGATGGCCTCTTTGCGCAATTGCGGGGACTTCAGCATTTTCTGCGTGTCTTCGAGACCTTTTTGCTGATGGAAGTCCATATCGGCGGCCGCGGCAAAATGTATCAGAGTTAGACATAATAGGCGGAGCATCATGGTCATTAATCGGTATACCGGCTCTTGATCTTGAGTGCGGCGGGTGATGTGATTTCAGTCATCTTGATTCCGGGGGGAACAATGAAATCGATCCACGCTATTTTAGCTTTGGTCTTCGCATTTTCGGGCGTTGCCGAGGCGGCGATTCACACTGTGGATAAAGGTGTGCGTGCCGTGCAAAGGAACCAAGTCAAAACGGATATTTTGGTCTACAAAGTGAAAGACCGGATCTTCGAGATGAACCAACAAAACTGGCAGCCGTTTTTAAGCCGTCAAGTTTTTAAAACCGCCCCATTGTTTCGCAAAATGGCGAGGGTTCGCGGCGCGAACAGCGAGTTCGGGCGCTATTATGTGCGCCACTATCCCCAAGCTTTAAGCGTAGACGCCGCGATTCAAATTTTGCATGAGATGTTTTTCGACACCAATATTGAGTTTGCGTACTTCGAACCTAAGGTGAGCGATGCGGTGATGATCGAGCGTATGTCGCAAGCCCAAGTTCCGGCGCTGCAGAATGCACCGGGCGATTTTCAGGCGCAGCAGTTTTATCTTGAGGCCGCGCCCGTGGGCATTGACGCTCAATACGCTTGGAGTTTGCCGGGCGGTACCGGCAAAGGCATTCGCGTGATCGATGTCGAAACCGGTTGGCAGGCGAATCATTTTGAATTCGCTCCGGTCTTTTTTGACAACGGCAAAAACGCGGTCGCCGATCACGGAACTGCGGTATGGGGCGAAATCGCCGCGCGGCCCGATGGCTTCGGTGTGACGGGCATCGCATACGATGTCGAATATGGAATCGCGGGTAACGGAATGGGCACGGGCGGCTTCACCGATTATCCCAACACCATCGCCAGCGTGATTGAAGGCGCCGTTGCGCAAATGCAAGCCGGCGATGTTTTGGTGATCGAGCAACATGCACCGCTGGTGGACGACTATGGACCAATCGAATATTTCGAGCCGGTTTTCAAAATCCTTAAAGCGGCGACCGACAGTGGGATTCACTGCGTGGCCGCGGCCGGCAACGGTTACTCGAACTTGGACGATCCCAAATACAGCGGCGCTTTTGATATGAATGTGCGCGATTCCGGTTGCATCTTGGTGGGCGCCGCGGATTCGCCTCGCGGCACGCGCGCCAGGCAGCGCTCCGATTTTTCCGATTATGGTTCACGTGTGGACGCTTTCGCGTACGGCGAAGATGTGGTGACGACCGGTTACGGGGATTTGTTCGACGGCTCTTATCAAGGAAGGCCTGCGAATTACACGGCGACGTTTTCGGGTACCAGCAGCGCAACGCCGATTGTGGCGGGGACGGTGATCGGCATTTTGGGTATCGCGAAAGCCAAGGGCGTGAGCTTAACCCCTGCGCAAGTGCGTACGGCACTTCGCGCCACCGGGACCGCTCAAGAGGGTGCGGAGAAATTGAGTCAGCGCATCGGCAATCTGCCGAATGCTCCGGAGCTCGTTGAGTATTTAAATATCAAATAATAATTATTGATATCCAGGGGCTTCCGATTTGTAGAAAAACCAGCGGAACCCGACGAAGCCCGCATAGGTCACCCGCTCTTTAAAAAGCGGGCTTTGGCGGTTGGCGGCGCCGTCATGAAGGCTCATCCCGCCGCCCATGTAAATTCCGTAAGGGCCGCGCTCGAGACCCAGCGAGGCGCTCACCCAGGTTTCCATATAGCCCGCGCCGGCGCTGTAAAACGGCCGCCCGGGGGTGGCCTCTTTTTCGGGAACGGAATAGAAATAGGATTGCAATTCACGCGAGGCGAATTCAGGCGCGATACGGACCGAAACACTCATGTCATCGCTCCAAATTCTTTTGCGGTCATAGGCCAAGGCCGGCGTTAATGTGAGTCCGCGGTAATGGATCACTTTCAGATCGGTCGAAGCCGCGGCCCGCACCGCGAGCGAGGCGCGCAAAGACTGGCTTTTGTCGGCGAGCAGGCTCACGAATAAACGCGGGCCCAATTCGCCGAGCCATTCGAGGTCGGACATTCCATGGCGTGCATCATTTTCAGCGGAGTCGATGGGAAACGAGCCTGAACCGCTCAACTCAATGGCATAGCTCGAATTGTTGAGTAAACGGGCGCGGCCGCCGTCTTCGTCGTCATTGCGTAAGATCTTGCCCCGCAAAAACAGCGTCGGAAAGATCAGCGCGCGCAGGCGTCCTTGGTTGGCGGCGGGATAATCGGGCATGTAGCCCACGCCGCCGGCGATGCCCATCTCGATCAGTGGTTTGGTGAGCATGGTCTCGGCGAAAGCATAAGGTTGAAAAAATAGAATAAGCGCGAACAGAATCTTCATTGTGACGATCAGTTTGATCGGTGGAATTTAGATTGTCGAGAAATTACGAATCGCTTCGCGGTATTCCTGGAAGAGCGACTGGAACCCGATGCCGACTTTGGCTTTTTCGTTGTGATTGCCCTCGATAAAGTAAAGCACCTTGCCGCGGGCGCGGATGTACGTGTCGTTGACTACGAAATGGATTGTGATGACTTCGCCGACGGACATCGGAAGTTTGGTGTAAACCAGCATTCCGCCTTCGCCGACTTGCAGGGTCTCGGAAACTTCAGCCTGCAATTCATGAAAAAGCACCGTGCGTGCCGAGCATTTTTTGCGTGGATAGCGCCTACGGCTGTCTTGTTTTGAGTCGTCAGTATCCATCATGATTTTGGGATCCCCACATTTTTGTATCGGCAGGTTTGGGCCAGACTTTAGGAGGGTTCTCATATTGAGACATCGCGATTGACTCCGGCGTGCAAGAGTTGCATTAATTTCACCTGGAGGCGGATATGATAAATACAAAAGGTAAAAAGAAGGCTGGCAAGAAGCGCCAGAAGAACAAGCACCATGCCAAGCGGTTGGCGAAGAAGCGTAAGCTGCGTAAGCGTTTTAGCACGAAAAAGTAGTCTTGCGGAGGGTCGCACTCTGGCATAAACAGAGTGGACATGAAGCGGATTGTTCAAATCAGTTTTGTTTTAGGATTGGCCGTTTTCGCGGCGGCCATGCTCGCTTTCCAAATTCATGAAATTCCCACCGTTGCTAAAATTAAGAAGAGCTTTCTGCCCTCGGTGAGAATCGTCGTTGATCGTGACGGCCAAATCATCGATCAAGTCCAAGGCAGACAGAATCCCAAATATAGCCGGCTTCCTTGGATCGATCTCACGCAGGTTCCACCACGGCTGCGCGACCTTTTACGAAAATCCGAAGGCCATCGGCTCGGCTATCGCACGAGTGCGTTGGTGCAAAAGGCCATCGGCCGCGGCAATAGTTGGCTGAAGACGCTGGCTTTGCAAATGGCTTGGAAGGATGAGCAAATTCTTGAGGCCTTCGTCAATCTTTCTGTTTTTAACGGGAATATGCAGGGGCTAAATGCCGCAAGCTTCGCGCTGTTTGATAAGCCCGCCTTGGAAATGGATCAGCCGGAAACGGCGCTGGTGGTGTCCCTTCTTCATCATCGGTTGGGCGACACCGAAGGCTTACGCAAAGAGGCTTGCCGGTTGTTAGGTGAGATCGGGTCGCAGGAAGCCTGCGCGCTGTTGAGCGCACAGCACTTAAACTATTTGGCGAAAAGTTTCAGCATTCAGCCTTACATGAAAATGGCACCGCATATCGCGCGCGAGCTTGCGGGCAGTGAGCAGTTGCGCGAGCAAGTGATTGTGCGTTCAACAATTGACCGCAATGCGCAGTGGTCGGCTTTGCACGCTTTGCAAAGCGGCAACCAAAACGGCGCGATCGTCGCGATGGAAAACAACACGGGTGATATTTTGGTTTACGTCGGCAATATCGGGGCGACGGCTAAAACTCCTTATGTCGATGGGACTATGGAGGCGCACCCCGCGGGTTCGATGCTGAAACCGTTCGCCTTCGCACAGGCGCTGGATGAACACATCGTGACATTGAACACGGGGCTTGAAACTTCACCCAGCGCTTCGGCGCCGAACATGGTGAGCGTGCGCAAAGCGCTGGCGGCCAATCTCAATGTGCCGTCGGTGAAGGTGTTGGAACTTGTCGGCGCGGATTCGTTCGTACGCTTGTTAAAACAATTGGGTTTTGCGCATCTTGAGCGCGCCGGCTTTTATGGTCCGTCGCTTGTACTGGGTTCGGCGGACGTGCGCTTGCTTGAACTCACCAATGCTTACCGTGCGCTGGCCAACTTTGGACAATGGTCGCCGGCCCGTTTGTCCCCGGACTTAATTTCGGAGCTGGCTCCGAAAAAGATTTTCTCTAAGGCCACGGCTTATCTGATCGGCGATATATTGAATAAAAATTCGCACACGGGTTTCTGGTCGGCACGGCAATGCCTCGAGAACTGGTGCGTGGGGTATTCGGAGAAATTTACGGTTGGGGTTTGGAGCGAAGGCCGTGCGGCCGGGGATATTTGGTCCACGGTGATGAATCATCTTCAGCAAAGCGAAAAGAGCGAAGCGCCCATGGCTCCGGCGGGTTTAACCCGGTTGGGTAATGAGTGGTTCATCAAGGGTACCGAGCCGGTGGTCGAAATGCCCGGCCGTCTGAAGCCGCTTGCATCTTACAAAAGCCGTATTTCTTTTCCGCTCGATCGCTCGCTGATCGCGGTCGGGCCCGACGTGAATAAAAAGAAATCGCCGATGTTTATTCAGGTGGTGGCGCCCCGCGCGGATCAAAATCTTTACCTCAATGGGCGCAGGCTCGGAAGGGCGCAAACTCTACAGCCATGGGAGCCCGAAAGCGGGCGTTATCGTTTGGAGCTGCGTGACTCTCAGGGTCAGGTGCTCGACAAGGTTCAATTTGTCGTCCGTGGCCGCCGTTTTGCGCAAAACCTTTGAAAATTTCCATAAGTCGGCCTAACTACTCTCTATGGCTAACAAAATTCAAAAACGCGTTCTTCCCTCTTATGTTATCGACAATGTGCAAATTTGGACCGCCGAGCGCGGAGTGATTCCGAACTCACGTGTGTGGGTCGAGAACGGAAAGCTGAAGGCTTTTGGACCGGACGTGCAAGCCGAGGATGCGAAAATTAGAATCGACGGCGGCGGAAAAGTTTTGATGCCGGCTGGAGTGGATGCTCAGACCCATTTGCGCGTGCCGGGACAAAGCCACAAAGAAACGCCCGCGACCGGATTAACGGCGGCATTGAAGGGCGGATACTCCGCATTGCTCACGATGCCGAACACTCAGCCGACCATCGATTCGGTCGAGATCCTGAATAAAGGCAAAGCCGAAGTGAAACCTTTCGAGGACGATTTCGGTGTGCAAGTTTTTTGGTCGGCGGCGATCACTAAAAAATTAAATTCCGACGAATGGACGGACTATCGTGAACTCGTCGACCAAGGGGTTCGTGCTTTTACCAATGACGGTTTAGGAGTCGCTTCCGATGAAGTGATGGATGAAGCGTTTAAGCGTTTGGAAAGTTTAAACGTTCCGCTACTCCAGCACGCGGAATTTTTGGGCCACGGCGGAAGTCTTGCGCCCGGACCCGTGCAAGAAAAAGTCGGCGCTTCGCCATACCCAAGCGAGCCGGAATGGAAGATGGTCGAGCGCGATATTCGTGAATTAAAAAAACATCCGCGCGCAAAGTATCATGTTTTGCATGTTTCCAGCCGTCACACTCTGGATTTTGTAAAACGCGCGCGCGCCGAGAAGTTGCAAGTCAGCGCCGAAGTGACGCCTCATCATTTGTTTTTCAATACCGAAACGATTGATCCCGACAATATGGCTTTTAAAATGAATCCGCCGATCCGCGGACCAGAAGATCAAAAAGCGTTGTGGCAAGCTCTAGGGGACGGGACTTTGAATTTCGTCGCGACCGATCATGCGCCACATGAAAATTTGATGAAGAACGGTTCATTCGACAAAGTCGCGTTCGGCACTTTGGGCTTAGAGACCACTATTCCTGTTTTGATATGGGGAATGCAGCAAGGTTATTTGGACGAAAAGCGGTTTGTGGAGGTCTTTGCGACGAAGCCCGCGGAATTTTTGAATTTGCCCGCCGGTTACGGAAAATTCATGATCGATCAGCCTTTCCATGCAGTATGGGTGGATATCGGCCATCCGGCGGAGACCTATAAGCAAGCAGACATTGCCAGCCTTTCTAAAAATAGCTGCTTTGTCGGAGCTCAGTTACCTGGTAAAATTTTGGGAGCATTCCACGAGCAGCGCGCATTTACATTTTAGTTAGGAGCCGCCCAGTGAACCGATTTTTGGCTTTAGCATTTCTTGCGGTTTTTTCTTTCCCGAGCCTTGCCGATAAAGATTTTTCCTCGTGGCGCAAGCATTCCAGCGGTGAGCTGATACAAGAGACGACGGCACTGGCGGGCGGAAGCCAAGGCACCATCGGCTTGCTTATTCATCTCAAAGACAATTGGCATACCTACTGGGTAAATCCCGGCGATTCAGGCACGGCGATTCGCTTAAGTTTTAAGAATTCCCACGGTGTAAAGGTGAAACAGATTTTGCACCCGCTTCCCCACCGCATTGTGGCTGGTCCGTTGGTTTCATTCGGTTACTCCGAAGACGTGCTGCTTCCCATCGAAGTGGAACTCGCGGACACTTTGCGCCCCGGTGACAAAGTGGATTTTGAGGTCGAGGCCGAATGGTTGGTTTGTGAAGATGTTTGCATCCCGGCCTTTGACACCTTCAAGCTCAGTGTGCCGGTGGCGGCGCTTGACGACGTGAAGCCCTCGAATCATTTCGCACTCTTTCAAAAGACACGCGCCGAATTGCCCAAAGTTCAGTCGTCGTTCCCGCATCTTGCGGCCGGCGATTCGACCGTTGAGCTCAAGGTGGGCGAGGCTAAGAACCTCGAGTTCGTCGATTTCTTTCCGTTTCGGAATTCCGGCGTCACCAATGCCAAAGCCGAAGTCATGGGCAAAGATCCGCTCCATCTGCGTTTTGAGAAGTCGTCGGTGGCTCAAGTCAATGCGGATCGGGTCGGCGTGCTTGTGCTGCGCGATCCCGCTTCCGGAAAAACGGAAAGTTGGCAGTTGGGCGATTCGGGTTGGACCTTTGAGGAGGCGGGAAGTGCTCCGAAGCACAGTCTTTGGTGGATGCTATTGTCGGCATTCCTTGGCGGCTTGATTTTAAATCTCATGCCTTGCGTGTTTCCGATTTTGTCGTTGAAATTTTTAAGTCTGATGAAGCTTACCGATTCGCAAAGCGGGGAAGTGCGCCGGCAGAATTTCGCCTACGTGGCGGGTGTATTGCTGTCCTTCCTTTTGGTCGCTTCGCTGCTTTCAGCCTTGAGGTCCGCGGGCCAATTTATCGGCTGGGGATTTCAGCTTCAGTCGCCGGTTTTTATCAGTTTGCTCAGCTGGTTGTTTTTTGTTCTGTCGCTGAATTTGCTCGGGCTTTTTGAAATTGATTTTTTGAATACGAATTTAGGGAACCGTCTGACCCGCGCGGGCGGCCTTACCGGATCGTTCTTTACCGGTGTCCTTGCGGTAGTGGTGGCTTCGCCGTGCACGGCACCGTTTATGGGTGTGGCGCTGGGATTTGGGCTTACGCAATCGAATTGGATTTTACTCACTATATTTTTGACCTTGGGACTTGGACTGGCCTTTCCTTATTTGTTATTCGCGATTTTTCCGCATGCTATCCGCATTTTGCCTAAGCCGGGCAAGTGGATGAATACTTTGAAACAGGTCATGGCGTTCCCGCTTTTGCTGACGACTTTGTGGCTGATTTGGGTGCTTGGCCAAGTGCGCGGAATGAATGCGGTGATGGTTGTGCTGGGCGGATGCCTCACGCTTGCTTTTGCGATTTGGTTTGCGAAAAAAGAGCGGAAGTTCTCCAAAGTGGTCACCGCTCTGATTCTTTTGGGTGGACTGGTGTTTATTTACCGCTCGGAACAACAAGTGAACACGCTGATTGAGAGCGACGTTTGGAAACCTTATTCCGAGGCGACGATGGAGAGCATTAAAGGAAAAAATATTTTCGTCAATATGACCGCGGATTGGTGCCTGACCTGCAAGGTGAATGAGCGTTTGGTTTTCAATGACAAAGATGTGATGGCGCTGCTTGAGGCTAAAGGCGTTATCCTGGTTAAGGGCGATTGGACGCAGCGAAATGAACAAATCACACGCTTCTTAAGCCGCTTTGATCGGGTAGGGGTTCCTTTTTATGTGCTTTATTCACCTCAGCATCCGCAAGGTCAGATATTGCCTGAAGTCCTAACCAAAAGTACCTTTATGGAGTTGATACAAAAAGAGTATCCTTAACCGGATATTCTTAATATCCAGGAGGTTTTTATGGTCCGTCATCTGTTGATCGCTTTCAGTCTGATTCTATGCGTACCGGCCTTCGCGGCGCCGAAAAACAATGAGCCGGCTCCTGATTTCAGCGCGAAGGGTGCGGACGGCAAAGACTATAAACTCAGTCAGTTTAAAGGAAAGACCGTCGTTCTTGAGTGGTTCAATAAGGATTGCCCTTATGTGCGCAAACACTATGACTCAAAAAATATGCAGAAGCTGCAAGAGCAAGCCAAGGCTAAAGGCACAGTTTGGTTGACGATCATTTCCTCGGCTGCCGGCAAAGAAGGTCATATGGATCCCGCGGCCGCGCAAAAAGTTTATACGGCGAAGGGGATGAGCAGCACGGCGCTTTTGCTTGATGACAAAGGTTTGATCGCAACCGCTTATGCCGCAAAAACAACTCCGCATATGTTCGTGATCGATAAGACCGGTAAACTTGTTTATCAAGGTGCAATCGATGACCGGCCAAGCGCTTCGGAGAAGAGCTTGGCGGGTGCGCAGAATTACGTGAGCCAAGCCTTAGCGGCTCTCGATGCGGGTGCCGTGCCTAAGCCGGACAGCACCGCTCCGTATGGATGCTCGGTTAAATACTGATTGCAGTGAAACTTCGCTCACTGAGTCACTATTTGGGGATGGGTTATTTTATTCATCCCGTGCCGCTCTTCGCGGTTTTTATTTTGATACTGAACGATCATTATTTGAAAAGTCATTATCCCTCGGTGGTCACCGGTAAGCTTAGCGACCTGGCCGGCTTATTTTTCTTTCCCTTATTTCTATGCGCGCTGGTTTGTTTGGGCCGAAATTTGATCAGTCCAAGGCGCGAAGGGATTTATTGGCTGACCAAGCCATTATTGCTGTCGATGATTGCCGTTACCGTGGCGGTTTTTGCATTGGTGAAGATGGTGCCCGTTGTGACCGATATCTATTTGTTGGTGCTGGGGAAGGTGGGGCTGCCCTCACGCGTGGTGAGGGATCCTTCTGACTTGGGGGCGCTTTTGGTTTTGCCGTTCACTTATCTATTTGGGAGCAAATTTATTGAATAGCGATTGTGCAGTTGGCGACTCCATTGTCATAGCAGGAGTAGATATAGGCATGCTCATCTTCATCCGAATAGGTCGGAAGGCATATCCTTTGGATCGCTCCGACCGTGCCGACGACTTCGCTTGTGCCGTTAACGATGGGCGATGGAAAGCCGAAATCGGTGTATGAGGTCGCGGTGCCGCCGATGACTTGGAAGTTGGCGACGATCACATCTCCCTGCCGCACGGGGGTCACGCAATCGGAGCTCACCTTGTAGGTGCCGTTGTCTAAGGTGCGGGTTCCACCATTGGAGGTCGCGACGACCGCCCAAAGAGTCGAAAGCAGGGCTGCGACAGAGAAAATATTCTTTAAATTAAAGTCCATAGTTGATCCCCACGGTGACGATGTTGGCCGTGCGGTTTTCGTAAGTCACACAGCCGGACCATTCCCAAAAGAAATCGTAACAAACACTTAAGCCGCCATAAAGCCCGTTGCCGATGCCGTTAAAAAACGACGGTGTTTTGTCTTTGAACGAGCGGTTGTAGCCTATGCCGCCGACATCCGTGGATTGCTGACCCCAGGGGCTTAAGCCCAAGAAGCCCGAGAAGTACCAGTCGGTCTGAAGCACGGCCGGGCGCCATGTCACGCCGCCGGTGAGCCAGGTTTGCATGTAGGTGGTCGAGACCGTGGAGGTGCGTCCTGCAGCGGAGATATATTCCTCGTTGTCCATGTATGAGAATTCAGGGCCGGCATAAAAATAAAACTCACGCCATTTTTCGGGGAAGGTTCGGTAAATGCCGACCGACATAAGAAAGGAGTTAAAGGTGTCGTGCTCCCACTTCTTCTCGATGTTTGAGTCGGCCGTATCGAAAAGAAATCCGCCGCGGTAATTGATAAAATGGTTGGGTCGTACAGAAGTGTCTATCGCCTGCGCTTGCGGAATGGCGAAAGTGAATGCGGCCAAACAGAACCCGACAGAAATAATTAATGTTTGTATCCAATTCTTCATAACAATAGCTTTACGAAGGTCGTTGCTTCTGTCACGCAATATCCTTAGGCTATTGAAAAGGTACGCCGTTCCGGATCCGCTCGAAAGCCGGGTGGACTTTCGAGGCGTACTTCAGGGGGATCTTCTATGATTTTGTCATTCTTGTTCGCTTCGTTGACGGTCCATGCCGCACCTCTTAAGAAAATTGAACTTACGCCTCGGCAAAGTGCGGCCATCAAAGAATACAACCGCAAGTTAAGCCAGCAGCCGTCGACATTTGCTGCACGGCCTGCACCGCTGAAACCTTTTTCGGAAGTGGAAGAGGCCGGCTATCTGTTTTTCAGCGCCGACACCAATTTCGATTCGGGGCCGGGCAAAAAGATCATGGCGAGGAATCTTCCTGACGGCGTAACGATCGTCATTTTCGCGGAAACCGGCGACGATATCGCGGAAATTCGCCGTCAATATCAAGGACTCATCGATACGGCGCGCCTAAAGATTGTCGAGATCAGCGGTGCCAGCCGTGGATTTTGGGCGCGCGACGGGCTTCCCGTTCCGGTATGGGGCGCCGATAATGGAATGGAATTGGTGGACGCCCGATACTATCACCGCTTTGAGCCCGACGACACGATGGCCAATTGGTTTCACAGTTTTTTGCGCAAGCATCAGTTCTATTTCGAGGGCGGAAACTTCATGACCAACGATAAAGGCGATTGCATCACGGTCGACAATGACCGCAGTAGCGAGATCCCCGAATCCTTGTTCCGCGAGCAATACGGATGCAAGCGGGTCATTCGTTTGCCCTTTGAAAAAGGCATCGGCCATGTCGACGAATCGGTCCGCTTCTTAAGTTCAAATGTGGTCGTGACCGATAGTCCTACTTATGCGCAGACATTAAAGGGTCTGGGCTTTGACGTGCGCATGCTTCCGCGGCCCGACAATCCATACGAAACTTACGTGAACGCTTTGTTGGTCAACGGGACGGTTTTTGTGCCGGTATTTAACGAGCGCAATGACCAAAAGGCTTTGGACGTTTACCGTGCTGCGGGTCTAAAGGTGTTCGCGATTGAATCCTCGAGCCTTTCCAATGACGGCTTGGGATCCATTCATTGCATCACGATGACCTATCCGAAGGTGCCCTTCCAACAACTGATGGAATCCTTAGGCGGCCGCGAGCTTTGAGCTCCGGTCTAGTGCAGTTTTGTTGAATTTGGTTTTGAGGTATCGCCCGCTTGCAGGGCAATGAGCTCCGGCAGCCAATCCTTGATCGCACGGGTTTTAAATCCCAGAGAATGAAGCCGATTCACATTCAAGGACATATCTTCCGCTACGCCATAGGGCGAGCGGCTCACGTCCGAATCGGTCTTCAGTAGGATCGGTGCTTTGCGCACCACTTTTTCGATCATCTTGAGTAATGTTTTAACTTGAAGGGGATCGGGGCTGGCCACATTGATAGGGCCGGTAAAAGTCTGAGTGAGACTGCGCAATAAAAATTCGGCGGCGTCCTCGGCGTGAATCATTCCGATGTGGGCTTCCGCATTCGGCATATAAATCGGTTGCCCCTTCGCCATCCGCTCAATATGAAATTCGAGCCGGCGGGTGTAGTCATCCGGCCCCAAAATAAAAGGAAAGCGAATCATCGTGACGGGAAACTTGGCTTCCTGGGCGAAGACGGCTTCGGCCTGGCGTTTACCGAATTGGTAGCTGGATTTTTGTTCTTCGGTTGGGGAGTCTTGTATGTCCCATGTGGCTGGAGCGAAATATTCTTCTTTGAGGTCTATCCCGCCGTCATACACCGAGGCCGTGGAAATAAAAATATAGCGGCCCACCTGAGAGAAAAACTCAACCGCATTTCGTGCATCGGCGGCGTTAAAGCCGGCGAAATCCAAAACGACATCCCAGTCGCGATCGAGATGAGCGCTCTCCAAAGAGCTTCGGTTGCCTTTGTGTACGACTGCGTTTGCCGTGTGCGCCACTTGCCCGGTGCGATTCAAGACGTGAAGCTCAACATCTTCGCGGGCGTCCAGCGCAACACTCAGTCGCAAACCGACGAAGCGATTGCCGCCGATGATTAAAACCTTCATGTCTGGTCGTCCTTGAGGTGTTCGAGAGCAAAGGCGCGCACGAGCGGTTCAACCGATGGGTGGACGCGATGTTCAAGATCGGGGATCTCATGAAACGCTCCGGTGAAACCTTGTGCAGTTAGCGCCGCGTATTCTTTTTTTGATTTTTCAATAGCGATCCGGTCATCTTTGGCGCCGTGAATAGCGAGTACGGGCAGTGGGTTGAGGTTTTCGAAGGCCTCTTCGTTAAACCCACACCCTAGCCCGGCGATACCTTTAACCTTATCCGAGTGTGCCGCGACATAAGGCGCGAGATACCCCCCTTGTGAGAAGCCGAAAAAAACTTTGCGCGTGTTTTCGAGTTGTAAATCGCGAAACAGTTGTGCGATGCGCTCGGCTGTGGTGTTGGGCTCCACAATCGTCAGGCCATAATCGCGGTCGCGGAAATACCACGCATAGGCTTCCTTAAAACCATCCTTATTCCATACCGGTACGGGGAAGGGCGCATTGATCGCCAAAATTTGAAAAGGCAGTTCGGCGTCCAGCCAACCGATGCGTTTAAGCATCGAGTGTGCGGTGTCCTGATAACCGTGCAAAAGAATGACCAGGCCATTGCCTTTGGGCTCGCTCAAAAAATAGCGCACGGGAAGCGGGAAGGAATAATTCACCTCTTGCATAATCATATGGGCAGGATCTCCATCTGTTTCAAGTTATGCTTTTTTAATTGCTCGGGAAGTCCTTCACGGATGCTTTCTTCGAGCGCGTTCAGCACGTCGCTCTTCCATTGATCGCGGCGATAAACCAAGCTCACTTCGCGGGTCGGAATGGGCTTTTCAAATTCGCGCACATAGTCCTTTTTTTCCGGCTCGGAAAGCGTTTCGACAAAAAGTCTGGGGACCAGCGTGTACCCTTGCGATTTGCGGATAAGATTGCGGAGCGTGTCGATGTTGCCTCCCTCAAATTGCACGTTAGGGAAAACACCTTCTTCGTTCTTAAGCGAACAGTAGCGCACGATCTGATTGCGAACGCAATGGCCGTCCGCCAGCAGCCACATCTCGTCGCCATTGAGATCTTCTTCGCGAATGCGTTTGCGGGAGTTCAACGGATGCTTTTTACCGACGTAAAGTGAAAACGGCTCATAAAATATCGGACGTTCTTTGATCCCCGGTTCATGCAGGGGCGTCGCCACAATCCCGGCGTCGAGCTGGTCCTCTTTGAGCATGCTCAAAATGGTTTCGGTTTTTAGCTCATCGATAATCAGCTGAATTTTAGGAAAGTCTTTAGAGAATTTGGCAATGAATAACGGAAGTAAATAGGGCGCGATCGTCGGGATAATTCCCAGGCGCAAATCGCCGCTGACTTCAGTCCCCTGATGGCGCGACAGATCCATAAGCTTGTGATGTTCAAAAAGAAGAACTTTGGCCTGGGTAATAAATTTTTGCCCTTTGGCGGTGGGCTTGATGGGCTTTTTGAGACGGTCGAAAAGAGGGTAGCCGATTTCCTCTTCGACCTTCTGAATCTGCATGCTGAGCGTCGGCTGCGTCACATGGCATTGCCCGGCCGCTTTGCCGAAATGACGATGCTTGTCGACGGCCACGATATACTCTAATTGATTCAGGGACGGCATATTCACCTCACAGATTCATCGCAATAGACAATATCAATCACTACATTTTTTTAATCGATTTTACTTATAAAGGCAATAGGCCGATTCTAGGTGAAGCCAATAAGGAGGCATTCTATGTTAGGTGTAGGTAAACCGTTTCCGCAGTTCGATCTTAAAGCCGTGGTCAGCAACGATCCCAAGACGGCATTTAAGGACGTCACCAACGCGACCTATAAAGGTAAATGGATGGTCATGTTTTTTTACCCTAAGGATTTTACGTTCGTTTGTCCGACGGAAATCAAAGGCTTTGACGATTTAAACGGCCAATTCAAAGAGCGTGATGCCGTGGTGATCGCCGGCAGCACCGATTCGGAGTTCGTGCATTTGGCTTGGCGCCAGCATGAAGAGAAACTGAAAGGTCTTTCGCTTCCGATGGTGTCGGATATTAAGCGCGAGTTAACGTCGGCTTTGGGAATTTTGGATGAGAAAGAGGGCGTTGCTCAGCGCGCGACCTTTATCGTCGATCCCGATGGAATTATTCGTTTCGTTTACGTTACGGATTTAAGCGTGGGCCGCAATCCCAAAGAAGTTTTGCGCGTGCTTGACGGTTTGCAGACCGACGAACTTTGCCCGTGCAATTGGGAAAAAGGGCAGGAGACACTGGGCGCTTAAGCGCCCAGCAAGGCTGCCTAAGCGCAGGAGGATTTTATGACTCTCGAAGAACTTAAGAATAGGATTCCCGACTACGGCCGGGACATCCGCTTAAATTTAGATGCGGTGCTTTCGGAAGAAGGCTCCGCCGGTTTAACCAAAACTCAGATTTGGGGAACGGCATTGTCCGCGGCATATGCGCTGGAATCGCGCGAACTCGTGGAAATGATCAAGACCCAAGCGGCTTCCGAAATCAACGACTCCGTCATCGAAGCCAGCAAGGCCGCGGCAACGATCATGGCAATGAACAACGTTTATTACCGCTCCATGCATTTGCTGGAAGACGCCGAGCTTAAGAAATTGCCAGTGCGTCTGCGCATGAACGTTATCGGCAAGCCGGGAATCGAAAAGGCGGATTTCGAATTGATGTCGTTTGCGATTTCCTCGTTGGCCGGTTGCGGACAATGCTTGACCGCCCATTTGCACGAGTTGCGTAAGGTGAATGTGAGCAATGAAGGCATTCAGGCGAGCATAAAGATCGCATCGGTCATGCAAGCGGCTTCGCGCGCTCTGCGCATCGGCAATTTAGAGAGCTGAGTTCACGCGCTACCCAAAGCTTCTTGTCCAGACAAGAGGCTTTGCATTATCGGCTGAACGAGAAATAAATCGCGAGTGCGGAGATATCTCGATCGCTTAGCGTGCGCGCGAACTCATTCATCAATTCGTTTTGCCGCTCACGTTTCCGGTAATAGAGCAGTTGATTGATTAGATACTGTTCCGATTGGCCGGCAAGGGCCGGCAAGACCGGGTCGGCGGCGGAGGGATCCATGTGGCATGAAACGCAATTCAATTGGGTTTTCATGGCCAATAATTTTCCCTGCTCAAACAATAACTGCTCAATGATCGTCATCGTCTTGGGCGCCTCATCGGGCGCCAAGCCTTTTTGTGCGGCAAAGTAGCGGGCCGTTTCTTCAAGCTCCTCGTCGGTTAAGTCGGAAACTATATCGTTCATTTGATCGGTGGGATCGATTCTTCTTCTCCACTTGAAAGCTTGCAGCTGATTCACTAAATAGCCGTAATTTTGGCCGTTAATCCTGGGGATCTTCGGCTGCGCTTGCGCCGTGGGACCTTGCGGTCCATGGCACTGGATACATCGCTGCACCAGAAGTTCGGTTTTAGAAACGAGGGTGGACGTCGGCGCCGAGGCCACGGATTTCTCCGGTGCGCCCGATTGGGCCCAGGCGGCAAGGAGTTCGCGGTCCGAGTCGGTGATCGCCGCGGCTTGCGGGCTTCCCGGAGGAGGCATCGACTTTTCTTCGTAAACCTTGCGCTCCAAAGTCCCGTTGAGAGCGTAGTTACGCGCTTGCGAGAAATCCAGCCAGTCCGGACCGGAGCGCGAGGGATGGCAGGCGGCGCAATTTTTAGCGAACACCGGGCGCGCTTGCTCGTAACTAACGCGCCCCAGTTTCGTCCGCGCGCCGTCGGCCGGCCGGTGAGGCCCATTAAAAGAGCATGATGTGAGCGTAGTCATAAATAAAATAAGTATATTACGGAACATTTTCACCGCTCCTGATCGCGGGTAGTGACATCATATAGCTGACCAGTGCCGCGCGGTCGTCCGGCGTCAGCGAAGAGGTATTGTTGATCACTTGCGCCATCTCGGCGGAAGGATATTTTCCTTGCGGATTACGACCGCTCAGAAGAAAGCGTTCCCAGTCTTTGCCGCTCCAGCTTCCACGCCCTGTGATCACGTCGCGAGTGAGGTTTGGGGCGAGACGCCCATTGATGGGGACTGCCGATCCGGCCATCCATTTTGAAAGTTCAAGCGCGCCCGTCCATGCATTGCGCGGGGTATGGCATTCGGCGCAATGGGCAAGGGCTTCGGCGATGTAGGCGCCGCGGTTCCACTCGGCCGACTTTGTAGGGTCGGAAATGGCGGGCCCTTCTTGTAAGAAAATGCCCTGCCAAATAAAAAGTCCCCAGCGCTGGTTGTAGGGATAGCTGAGTTGTTGCGGGTGATTTTCTTTATATACGGGTCGTTGAGAAACCAGGTATGCCCATATTTTTTCAAGATCCGGATCGGTGATTTTGGTGTAAGACCGGTAGGGGAAAGCGGGGTAATAATATTGCCCTCCAGGCGAAACGCCATCGCGCATGGCGCGTTGAAATTTTGGAAAGTCCCATCGCCCGATGCCGGTATCGCCGTCGGGGGTGATGTTCGGCGTATAGAATGCGCCGAAGGGAGTGACTAACTTTAGGCCCCCGCCGAAGGGCGCATCGGAATGCGGCGAGCGGCAATCGGCGCAGCCCGCGATCTTCACCAAATAAGCGCCTTCATCAAGATCGTCAGCGGCGGAAAAATGCGTCGGCGCGGCGGCGATCAAAAACATAAAAATGAAAAGATGGCCGGGTCTGATCATTTAGTCTTGCCCATTTGAGAATAGTGTACGGCAAGATCTTCGATATCTTGCGTGGACAACATTTTCGACACCGGCGTCATGAGCGGGTCGATGCGAACGCCGTCGCGAAAGGCTATAAGTTGTTTCACCAGGTAATCATGTTTTTGGCCGGCCAAATTGGGCCATAATTCGTTGGGACTGATGCCTGCTTCCCCGTGGCAAGCGTTGCATGTGACCGACTTTTGCTTTGCCGATGTCTCATCCGCGAAGGCCGCATGAGGAGCGAAGGTCAGGATAACAAAAATGAATTTCATGCACTCGTCCTTTCAAAAAGTAACCTGCAAAAATCCGAAGCTTGCATTTTGCGCGGCCTCCGAATGGCGCGCGGCTTCCGTCGGATGCGTCGCTCGGGCGAGTTCGGTGCGCGCTTGTATAACGGTATTAGGGCCAATGTACCAACGGATGCCTAAGCCATGCCGGTCATAAATATCGGCGGGATAATCCCGGTCCGGCCGGAGAAAATCATATTTATACAGCAAAATAAATTTCGAGGTAAATGCATACTCCAACCAGGCCAGCCATGTGGACGATTCGGCGGTCCTTATTGAACTCACATAACTTTGATCCGCGGCAAAGCCTTGTCCCAAGTGATCGTTCCAATTGCGTGCCCTGACCGTTTCGACTTTGATGGAAAGAGGAAGATTGTCATCGGTCCAGCGCGCCAGTGAAGCGACCGCATAGAGCGAGAGAGCTTGGCGCGACTCTTTCGACGGCCTGCGGTCATAGTGGCTTAGAGAAGTTCCAAGCATTATCGGGCCCAACATGTAGCGCAGATTAAGGGTCGCGCCGAAGCGTTCGGCATTTCCATTATTCAAATTCGCTCCGCTATGCCGGTCGCCATTCACTAGTGCAAGATCGTAATGCAGGTCTTCAGAGGGTTGGCCTGAAAGCATCGCGCCCGTGTCGAAACTAAACCATTCGGTTTGTGTTTGTATCCGGGTGTAGGTGCGATGCTCGTCGGTGACGATGCCGAAAGGCGTTCGGAAGCGGCCGACGAGCAGCGATTCGAACCAGTGCGGCCGCTCATCGCGATTATGAAATTGAAATAGCGCATAGGTATCGCGATAGGGGCCGGCGGAAAAACCGGCGATGTTGTGCTCAAGAACCAAGTGGATGCGCTGGGCTTCGTCGACCGCCACATGACCAAAGACGGAGCCTGACATGATGCCGGCGCCGTCTTTGCTCGATCCCGCTTTCTCGGGATAATAAAAGAGCGCGCGGAAGTCCGCACCGACGTAATCTTGCGCTAAGAGCGGATTGATTTTGAATCCATGCGCCCCGAACAATTTGCCGTATGTGTTTCGCGGGCCGCCGCCAGCGGGACTGAGATGGCAAGCCGTGCATCGGATGATGTTGTAGCGTGCTGAATATTCGGGATAAGCCCATGCAGAAAGGGGCCTTAGAGTTGCGAGACAAAACAATAGGGTAAACAACCATATTCGCGTCACTGATGTGCTGTACACCCGTTGGCAAGCGGGGCCAAGAGGTGCCGAAATGGGGCTGTAGATCTTACTGAAGAATTGTCACGTCGCCAATAAACGTAATTCGTTTGTCATTTTAATTGAATAGAGCACTGATGGCTTCGATGGTTTGCTCTATACGCTTTGAAGAAACGGGCGCCACAAAAATGGTGTCGTCGCCTGCAATCGTTCCTAAAATTCCTTCTGGCTTCGTTTGGTCCAATTGTCTGGCCACTAACGAGGCTGACCCCGGAGTGGTGTTGATCACGATCAGGGAGCCATTGTGCTGAATGTTCACAAGTAAGCCGCCGAAGCTATTGCCGGGCAGAATGGCCGGCAAAGACATTTCGTCAGGGAGGCGGTAAACGATGCGGCCGGTGGCATCTTGCCCCTTAACTGCGCCAAGCCTGCGTAGATCGCGTGAGATCGTGCTTTGCGTGACTCTGAATTTTTGCCGTCCAAGCTCTTCGACCAACTCTTCCTGAGTTGATGTTAAGCCCGCGCTCAAAAGCTTTCGCAAGGAGTTCAGGCGTTCACTGGCGAGCGACGGTGATCTAGATGACATGCGAATACTCAAGCTCCTTCACTTTCATTGCCTGTGAGCGGAACAATCCGATCATCAAAGCCTTTTGCGCGTGCAGGCGGTTTTCCGATTGTTGAAAGATCGCCGAATTCGGATGCTCGACCATTTCCGCGGTGATCTCTTGCTCCTTTATCATTGGGAGACAATGCATGACGATGGCGTTGGGGGCGGCATGTGAATACAGTTCACGATTGATCTGATAGCCGCTGAACGCCGCAAGGCGCACTTCATTTTCTTTTTCAAAACCCATGCTGGTCCATACGTCCGTGTATAGGACGTGCGCGCCACGCGCGGCAAGCTGCGGAGTTTTAAATTTGCGGATTTTCGCGCCCGTCTTCATGGCACGCAAACGGGCCCGCTGCAGAATATCTTCATCGGGTTGAAAACCCTCGGGACAGGCATAGTGCACGTCGACGCCTGCATAGGGCGCAAGCAGCAACAGCGAATGCAAAACATTGTTGCCGTCGCCGATATAGCACAGCTTCAACCCTTCCAGTTTTCCGAAGCGCTGATACACGGTGAGCAAGTCGGCGATGGCTTGGCAGGGGTGATGAGAGTCCGAGAGTCCGTTGATCACCGGGATTGTCGCCTTGCTCACCATACGCTCTAAAGTTTCGTGCGCGAAGGTTCGGACCATCAGGCCGTGTACCATGCCTTGCAAAACGCGAATGCTGTCTTCGGGATCCTCGGTTTTCTTCTGCGAGCCGAGCAGTTCGAAAACATGGCCGCCTAATTCCTGTACGCCGACGGTAAAACTGACTCGCGTGCGTAAAGAAGGCTTGTCGAACATCAACGCCATCGTTTTGCCGTTTAAATAATTGGTCACGGCCTCACCGCGGTGCTTACGCAGGTTTTCAGCGCCCTTGATCAAGGCCAGCAATTCGTTTTGCGAAAGCTCCTCACCGGTGAGGAAGTGCATCGATTTAAATTGAAGCATCTTCGAACACCTTCATTCTCGACGGCTCCACAAAAACCGGCGGCGCTGCGCACACCGTACCGATGGATTCGTCGTTAACCGCTTGCAGGGCATCGCCGCCGTTCATCACACGCACCAAAGGAATGCCGTGTTTGCGCGCATGCAAAATGGATCTCGCCTTGGTCATCATTCCGCCTTGGATCGTACCGTCTTCGATAAGCGCCTGCAGTTCTACGGTCGAGATTTCCGAGATCAAATTTTTCTTGGCGTCCAAGATTCCCTTTTGATCGGTAAGAAAAATCAACTGCTGAACGTTCAATGCGCCGGCCAAGCGGGTCGCCGCCCAGTCGGCGTTGATATTGAACGCTTCGCCGTTATGGCCGATGCCGATCGGGGCCATGATTGGGATCGGCGCCGACGGTAAGCGCATCAGCACTTCAACCCAAGCGCAATTCACGGCTTGGATCTCCCCAACTTGGCCGAGTTCTTCGGAGGCCCGCGCGCACATCAAAGTGTGATTGTCGGTTCCCGAAAATCCCACCACGGGCAGTCCCGATCCACCCATATGGCGCACCAATTTGCGATTCACTTCGCCGCACAAAGTGGATTCGATGACGTCCATCATCGCGGGCGTGGTGACTCTTTGGCCGTCGATAAAATTCCAAGTCAGACCTTGGCGGGTCAAGGCCGCATTGATCGCGGGCCCGCCGCCGTGAACGACGATCACTTTGTGCCCGTTCCTGCGGAAACGCTGAATGCTTTGGGTTACCGTTTCCAGCACCGATTCGTCCTTGAGAGCGGCGCCGCCTAATTTGATCAGTACACGTTGTTGGTTGTTCATGAGTACTCCGTATTGATGTCGACGTATTTCCTTGAGAGATCGCAGCCCCATGCTGTCGCACTCTCCACACCGGACTTCAAATCGATTTCGATCTTCACTCTGTTTTGTTTTAGCTTCTGCCTGACTTCATCGCGGTCAAACTTTAGGGGTGCCCCGTTGTCGAACAGCAAAACGCCTTGCAGCTTGAGCGACATTTTCGCCAGACATGCCGCCGGCACTTGTTCTTGGCCAAGACGAGAGAGGATCCGGCCCCAGTTGGGATCTTCACCGTGCATCGCGGTCTTAATCAACGGGCTCATGGTCACGCCGCGCGCGGCCCGTCTGGCCAAGGTCAAAGCGGGGCTTCCGGTCAGCGAAACTTCCAACAGCTTGGTTGCACCTTCCCCGTCGGCGGCGATGGCTTGCGCGAGCACTTGCGCCACTTGGGTTAACGCTTCTTTAAATGTTTGATAATCGTCGTCGCTCACCAACTCGACACCGGCCGCGCCACTGGCCATCAAGAACGCACAATCGTTGGTCGATGAATCGCCGTCGACGCTGATCATGTTGAAGCTGACGTCGGTGGCTTTTGTGATCAATTCTTGCGCGACGCCGGGGGTAAGCTTGAGATCGGTGAGCAAATAGCCGAGCATCGTTGCCATATTGGGATGGATCATGCCCGAGCCCTTGCAGATGCCGGTGATGCGAACGCTTCCTTGCGACAGTTTCACTTCCGTCGAGACGGTTTTGGGAACTAAGTCGGTGGTGAGAATCGCGGTCGCGAAACTTTCCGCCACGTCGGTTTGCGCCCTTTGCACAAGATCGGGAATTGCGGGCAAGATCTTTTCAACGTCAAGATGCACGCCGATCACGCCGGTGCTCGCGACCAAAACTTGGCTCATGTCGACGCCGAGTTCTTTGGCCACGGCATGGACCATGAGATTGTTGTTCTCAATCCCGAGCGCTCCGGTCGCGGCGTTGGCTTGGCCGGAATTGGTGACGATCGCGCGCACCTTATCGCTTGGCAAATGATGGCGCGAGTGCATGACCGGCGCGGCCTTGGCTTCGTTCAATGTGAAAACGCCGGCGGCGACGCAATCCTTCTCGGTAAAAATAAGGCCGAGGTCGGGACGGTATCTGCGCACGCCGCAGTTCACGCCGCTTGCGAAAAATCCCAAAGGCAAAGGAGTCCTATTGAGTCCTGGTCCGGGTGCCATCTTGGTTACCCTTTCTCGTCTGTTGTCAGACTGAAGCTCGCGGGCAGATCCAGCATGCGGTTTAAATTCTCCACCGCTTGGCTGGCCGCCCCCTTGAGCAGGTTATCAATGACGCTGAACACGTAGAGCTTGTTCCCCACGAGTTCATAAGAGATGTGAGTGAAAGGCGTGTTCACCACACCGGTGAGGCGAGCGTATTTGCTCGCGTCACGGCCGTGGCGGACCAAGGGATAGTTTTTATATTCTTTCGTGAAGGCGTTTTCGATCTGGTCAAGCGACGTCGCCGTCGACGTGGCAAAGATAGCCACTTCGATGCCGCGCTTGATGGGCAACAAATGAGTCACGAAATGCGGATCAACGACGGCGCCGCTGGCCGCTTCCACCGCTTCGATAATTTCGGGAAGGTGTTGATGCTTGCCCACTTTATAGGGGGGGCAATCGCCGTCGACTTCCGAAAAGAGCAAATTCTCATTCGCTCTTTTGCCCGCGCCGGTCGTGCCCGATTTTGCATCGATGGCGATATTTTTGGGGTCGATCAAATTGTTTTTCAATAAAGGAATCAGCGCGAGGCTTATGGCCGTCGCGTAACAACCGGGGTTCGCGATGAGTCGCGTCGAACGGCTCAGCGGACCGCAAAACGGGACCAATCCGTACTCGGCTTCGGCTGCATATTGGGGCGCGGTTTGCATAAAACCGTACCACCGATTCATATCGTTTTTCTTTAACCTGAAAGCCCCGGAAAGATCGATGACCTTTTTGCCCGCCGCCAAAATTTGCGGTGCGAGCTTCATAGAAACTTCCGCCGGCGTGGCCAGGAAAACAACGTCGGTCAAATTTGTCATCAAGGCAGATTCCGCCAAACACTGAACGGCAGCGGCTTTGCGCTCAAATGTAAAATCCGAAAGCTTGAATTCTTGCGTGGCGAAACAATGCGTAAGGTTCACGCTCGGGTGCTTTATCAACAGCTGCGCCAGCTCCATGCCGCTGTAACCGCGTGCTCCAACGATGGAAACGGAAGGGGTATCAGTTGGCGAACTGTTCGAATAATTATGCACCATATATGCATATTTAGGCATGCCTCCTTACATGTCAATAATAATTTGACTGCATAATTATTCCCATGCATGAATCGAAGAATCACTGGAGGGGAACTTGAAAGACCAAAAAGCACAAAACGATAAAGTGTTGCTCGTGTACAGCGGAGGCTTGGACACTTCCGTTTGCATTCCGCTGATGCGCGAAGAGTATGGCTACAAAGAAGTGATCACGGTCACGGTCGACGTTGGTCAAGAAACGAGCGACATCGCTCAAGCCGAAGAAAAAGCAAAAATATTAAAGACCACGCACTTCACGGTCGACGCCAAAGAAGAATTTGTCGAGAAATTCTGCTGGCCGTCGGTCCAAGCCAACGGCGATTACCAAGGCTATCCGATGTCGACTTCGATCGCGCGTCCGCTGATCGCGGCGAAAGCGGTTGAGGTCGCGCAAAAACTGGGCGTAACCTCGTTCGCGCACGGCTGCACCGGCAAAGGCAACGATCAATATAGAATTGAATTCGGAATTCGCTCGCTGATGCCCGAAGCCACGATTCACGCGCCCGTCCGCGAGCGCAACATGACCCGCAGTTGGGAAATCGAATACGCGAAGGCGAAGAACATCCCGGTTCAGCAATCGATCACCAAGATTTGGTCCATCGATGAAAATCTTTGGGGCCGGTCCATCGAGGGCGGCCGTTTGGAAGAGCCCGACTTCGCTCCGCCCGAAGAGATTTTCCAATGGACGAAGTCCATCGATCAGACCGCGGCCAGCGCGGATACGGTCACGATCCGGTTTAAAAACGGCGTGCCGGTGGCCTTGAACGACAAAACCGCTTCGCCGGCCTCGCTCGTGATTCAACTGAATGCCTTGGCCGGTAAGCATGGCATCGGCCGCGTGGACATTATGGAAGACCGCATGATGGGACTTAAAGTTCGCGAGAACTACGAGTGCCCCGGGTCGACCGTATTTTTGAAAGCGCACAAAGCGCTCGAAAATTTAGTTCTTACGCGCGATGAAATCCGTTTCAAATCTTTGGTGGATCAAGAGTGGTCGAAACTCGCTTACGAGGGTTTGTGGTGGGATCCCTATAAAGAAGATCTCGAGGCCTTTATCCAGTCGACGCAAAAGCGCGTGACCGGCGACGTAAATTTGAAACTTTATAAAGGCCAAGTGACGGTGACGGGACGCAAATCGACTTGGGCTTTGTACTCGGAAGATCTCGCCTCGTTCGACACGACCACATTCGATCAGCGTGAGAGTACCGGCTCGGTAAAAAATTTCGGTATGCAGGCGCGCATGTTCGGCCAGCTGCTTAAAAAGCATCAGAAGGATTTGTAACCATGGCACTTTGGGGCGGCCGCTTTGAGAAAGAAACCGATGACGCCGTGAAGGCCTTTTCTTCATCGATTGCGACCGACTCCCAGTTATGGGCCACGGATATTCGTGGCTCCATGGCCCATGCGAGCATGCTTTTTAAGCGGGGCATTTTAAAAAAAGAAGATAATGAGGCCATCCAGCGCGGGCTGCACGCCATCTTTGAGGAAATCAAAAGCGGCGCTTGGACCTTTGATCCCGAAGCCGAAGACGTGCATGGCGAGATCGAGCAGCGTTTGTTCGAGAAGATCGGCGATGCGGCTAAGCGCATGCACACCGCAAGATCGAGAAACGATCAGGTGGGGACCAGCACTCGGCTGTTCACAGCCGAGCAACTCCAGAGTTTAAAGATCGAACTGAAAGACCTGCAAAAGGAATTATTCCGGCAAGCCGAAAAGCACACACAAACTATTTTGCCGGGCATGACTCATCTGCAACATGCACAGCCGGTTTCACTCGCTCATCATTTGCTGGCGTATTTTTGGATGTTTCAAAGAGACGTCGAACGCATCGAACAGAGTTTACCGCGCGTTTTGTCGCTGCCGTTGGGATCCGCCGCCTTAGCGGGAACGGGTTTTCCTATCGATCGCGAAGCGACCAAAGCCGAACTCGGCTTTCATAAAGTGAGCGAAAATTCCTTGGACGCGGTTTCCGACCGCGATTATGTCATCGAATTTTTATCCGACGCCTCCATGATCATGATGCACCTTTCGCGTTTCGCCGAAGAATTGATTTTATGGAGCACGCCGGAATTCGGCTTCGTCGAATTGGGTGATGAGGTCACCACCGGCTCATCCATCATGCCGCAGAAAAAAAATCCCGACGTCGCCGAACTGATCCGCGGCCGGGTCGGCCGCGTGTACGGCGCACTGATGGGGGCGCTTACGATGATGAAGGGGCTGCCGCTCTCCTACAACCGCGACATGCAAGAGGACAAAATCCATTTATTCGAAGGCTTGCGGACCACGCGTTCATGTGTGCGCTTGATGAACTTGATGTTGACCAAGGCGAATTGGCAAACACCGCGGATGGAAGCGGCCTTAAAGGGCGATTTCTCCAACGCGACGGATGTGGCCGACGATCTCGTGGAAAAAGGCCTCCCGTTTCGCGAGGCGCATGAGGTGGTGGGGCATTTGGTTCAGTGGTGCATTAAGAATAAAAAGCATCTTGAGGACCTGTCGGTCGCGGAGTTGAAGAAGCAGCATCCTTTGCTCGATGAGCGGACTCGCCAGAAGCTTCCGCACCGGGCGGTGATGGAGGCGCGTAAATCCGCGGGTGGCGCTTCGCCGGAGGCTGTTCGTGTTCAGCTGAGCCAAGCTGAAGCAGCGTTGGCCCATTTTTAATTAGTCATATTATTTCATGCACTTAACGCAGGGTTTCGATCCCAGCATAGAGTCGCTGCGTTAACTTCCGTGTGCTGGCTCCGAAGATGGTGCACCACTTGAAATATATAAATTTAATTTACGTGCCCATTGCTCAAACCACATCTTCTCTTCAAAACCCACCGCCCACGCTTGCAAAACCGGCGTCCGATCTCTAAAGTACCGCCATGATCAACATCGCTAACGTCTCCAAGCACTACGGCAACAAAGTGCTCTACAAAAACGCGTCCTTTCAGCTCAACCCCGGCGAAAAAGCCGGCCTGGTGGGCCCCAATGGCGCCGGCAAAACCACCATCTTTCGCATCATCACCGGTGAAGAGGGTTGCGATGAGGGACAAGTCGCCAAGCCCGAGAAAACCGTCATCGGATATTTTTCGCAGAATATCGAAGCGATGAAAGGCATGAGCGTTCTTGATGAAGTGAAGAGCGCCGCGGGCCCGTTGGTCGACATTCAAAAGAAATTGTTGGTGCTCGAGCAAAAGTTGGCCGAACCGATGGATGACGATGTCATGGCGAAAGTGCTCGAAGAGTACGGCGAATTGCAAGGCGACTTTGAGCGCCTCGGCGGCTATGACCTCGACGCCCGCGCGGCTGAAATTATCACGGGCCTTGGCTTTCATCCCGACGATCATCAGCGCGATACCGGAACGTTCAGCGGCGGTTGGAAGATGCGCATCGCACTTGCCAAAATTTTAATTTTAAATCCCGACGTTTTGCTGATGGATGAGCCGACCAATCACTTGGATTTGGAAAGCATCGTGTGGCTGGAGAGCTGGCTTGCCAATTACAAGGGCGCGCTCCTGATGACGTCTCATGATCGCGATTTTATGAACCGTTTGGTCGGCAAAATCGTCGAGGTGGCCAACAAGCAGATCACGGTTTACGGCGGAAATTACGATTTCTATGAGCGCGAAAAAGAAGTTCGCAAAGACCAATTGATCGCCGCGGCCAAACGCCAAGACGACATGCTGGCCAAGGAAGAGGAATTCATCGCCCGCTTCGCCGCGCGCGCGTCGCATGCGGCACAGGTGCAATCGCGAGTGAAGAAGCTCGACAAGATCGACCGTATTGAAATTCCTCCGGATGAAAAGGCCATTCACTTCGAGTGGCCGGTCCCCCCGCGCGGCGGCGATGAAGTCGTGAAGCTCGAAAATTTAAGTAAGACCTGGGAGACATCCGATGGCCGTAAGGTTGATGTTTTTCAAGGTGCCAATGCGCTTGTAAAACGCTTGGACCGTGTGGCGGTCGTCGGCGTGAACGGAGCCGGTAAATCCACCTTATTAAAAATCATCAGCGGGCAAACGGATGCGACGAGCGGCAAAGCGATCGTCGGCGCCAGCGTCGATGTCGGTTACTTCAGCCAGAACTCACTCGACGTATTGGACCCCAAAAGCACGGTGCTTGAAGAAGTGCATTCGCGCATTCCCACAGAGTCGATCGGCTTCGTGCGCAATCTTTTGGGCGCCTTCAAATTTTCGGGCGACGAGGTCGACAAAAGAATTTCCATTCTTTCGGGTGGAGAAAAAAGCCGCGTGGTTTTGGCGACCATTCTGTGTAAGCCGGTCAATTTATTGATTTTAGATGAGCCGACGAACCATTTGGACATTCAATCGCGCGAAGTCTTGCTTGAGGCAGTGACCAATTTCCCAGGCACAGTCATGATCGTAAGCCACGATCGCCATTTTTTACGTAAAATGACGACCCGGGTATTCCGCCTGGATCGCCATGAGCTGACGGTCTATGACGGCACGTGGGATTACTATTTACAAAAAACCCACGCGCTCGATCCGCACACCTAACTAGTTCATCAGCGTTTTGAGCTTGTACGTCGCTTTGCTGGTACAAACTTTTTGGCCGACTTCGCCTCCGCACGAGGCGGATCCGCAGTTGGTGTTCAGAACTTTGTTCTCTTTGTCGTCTTTGTATTGCTCGCGGAATTCCTTCTTCCACTCGCTGCATTTCTTCACCCATTCGGCCTTCGCTTCTTTGGCGGTGGCCGCGCTGTCACCTTCGACGTCGGCGGTGCCGTCTTGCACTTCCCAGCGTTTTTCGTTGGTGATGGCCTTTTTGTTTTTGGTGATTTCAATGGTCGTCGAGCCTTCTTGGCTGGCATCGATGTCTTTCACTTGCGCGGTTTGCGCATAAGCGGAGCCCGATAAAACCAACGCAAAAATCAAAGTGATCGTTTTCATTCCCGTTCCTCCCGGTGGATTGAGGCCGTATCATCCCTGGTGGCCGCCGATTTCTCAAGCGCCCGATCGATGGGAATTCGCGTCACGCATTCAGATCTGTTATATTGGGCGAGTTTATGAAGGAATTCCGCAAGAACATCACCGGACGCGGCACAAACGGCAACACCGTCAATCGCTTTGATTCTCAACATCTCGTGCTGGAACCCTTCGACGGCGAAGAATACCAGGAGGGTGAAAAGCCATTGCTGCGCACGGAATTTTTGCGTGATGCTTCAAAATCCATCGTCAGCGAAAATGACAGCCCGGATATTCCATTTACCTATTCCATCAACCCTTACCGCGGATGCGAGCATGGCTGTGCTTATTGTTATGCGCGACCGACGCATGAATATCTTGGTCATTCGGCGGGTCTTGATTTTGAGTCGAAGATTTACGTCAAACAGGAAGCCGCGAAGCTTTTGCGCGATAAATTGATGTCGCGTTCGTGGAAGGGCGAGCAAATCACGATTAGCGGCAATACCGATTGTTATCAGCCGATCGAGCGGCGTCTCCAAATCACGCGCGGATGCCTTGAGGTTATGCGGCAATTTCGCAATCCCGTCAGCATGATCACCAAGAACGCGCTCATCACTCGCGATCTGGACATCTTGAGTGAGATGGCCAAGTGGGACGGTGCCATGATTTTTATTTCAGTGACCACGCTCGACAATGATTTGTGCGCAGTTTTGGAGCCGCGCACTTCGCGTCCGCAAGCGCGACTGGCGGCGATTCGCCAACTGACGGACGCCGGGATTCCAGTCGGCGTGAACGTCGCGCCGGTGATTCCTGGACTGACCGATCATGAGATGCCTTCGATTATGAAGGCTGCAGCGGAAGCCGGGGCCGTCATGGCTGGATACACGGCCGTTCGCTTGCCGCTTGCGGTAACACCCTTGTTCACCGCTTGGCTTGAGGAGCATCGCCCTTTGCGTAAGCAGAAGGTGCTCGAAAATATCCGCAATATGCGCGAGGGTAAAACCAACGACGCCCATTTCGGCTCGCGTATGCGCGGTAAGGGCGCCATCGCTGAAAACATGCGTCAGATGTTTCAGATTTCCTTACGTAAAAACGGCCTCAATAAGAAAAGGATTGAGCTGGACTCCTCTCACTTCCGCCGGCCAGGAGATCAGCTTGATTTGCTCGATCTTCTGGATGACAAAGGAGACCTATGAAAAAATCAATTCTCGTCTTGGTGTTGTTAATGCCCTCTCTCTCTTTCGCTTGGGGCCGCCGTGGTCACCAAACGGTCGGTGAAGCCGCGGCCCAGCTCGCGAGCGAAGATCCCAGCGCGCCGTTTTTGAAATCGCGCAGCTATGATTTCGGCTACTACGCCAATGTTCCGGATTTCATTTGGAAGAAGCCCGCGACTTATGCTTTTGAAAAGCCGCAGCACTTTATGGATATGGAAATTTATGAGCGTGAGTTCAAAAAGCATCCGGAGATCAAAGATCCCTTCTCGCTCTCGCGTAAGGAATTCGAAGCCGCCTTTCCGCAGATTAAAGATAACGCCGGTCGCGCCTTTTGGCGCATCCGTGAGTTGAATGATCAGTTGAGTTCGTACACCAAAAGATTACGTGAATTGCCGGTGAAAGACGAAACCAAGGCGGAGCGCCGTTTGCTTCAAGAGAACTGGTTTCTTACCGCGGGCGTAATGGCTCACTATTTCGGCGATCTTGCGCAACCGTTGCACGTCAGCGAAAATTATGACGGCGAATTGACCGGGCAAAAGGGCATTCACGGTTATTTCGAAGACGATATGGTCGACGAACTCTATCCGCAAGTTCGGGTGAGCGTGCAAAAGCAGGCGGCGAAGCTGTGGCCGGAATTTAAAAAGAGAAATGCGAATAAGTCCGTGCTGGATATTTTGAAAGAGCTGGCCGTTAAATCGAACAAGAGAATTAATCCTCTCTTGGCCATTGATAAAAAGGAAAACCGCGAAGCTCGAGCGAAGAATGCTAAAACTTACGAAAAAATGATCGTCGATTGCTTAACGGATGGAAGCTTGGCCCTGGCCGAAATTTACCGCCGCCAGTTGGGCTGGAAGTATGACGGCCATCGTTTCTTCTTTTTCGCGGGCGAGCCGGCGTACATGATGCCGGGTGAGCCGTCAAAATAGAGGCATATCGCGCGTAGGATGTGGTTTTCGATACAGGCAGAATTAGATTTTCTCTAGAAATTGCAGTATCGGCACGCTTCCGCGCAAGATTTGCTGACCCACGATCAACACCGGTGTCTCAACGGCGCCAATCAAAGCTCGCAGTTTCCCTTGCGCGCCTTCATACGCGATATTCAAAAATTGAATGTGCTCGGTCAGCTGATGCTCAACCAAATACTTGCGCACCCGCGCGCTGTCTTCGCCGCCGCTACCGATCTGATGAAAGAGAATCCATTTTTCTGCGGACATATTTAAAGCCATGAGTTACTTAAGCCCGATATCGCCACCGAGTCCATAGTTATCAAGTTATTTCATACACTTGAGATGAAACTAAGTTCTTAGTTGCAATCAACTAAGAACTTAGTTACTGTAGTTTTAAGCGGAGGTTCGCCCATGAAGAAGAAAACGAATGAGCAGAAGCTGCTCACGGAAGTTGAGCTCGAGTTTATGAATGTGATTTGGGCTTTGGGCGAAGCTTCCGTCGCGGAGGTGATCGAAAATCTTCCTGAAGATCGCAAAGTCGCTTACACCTCGGTCTCGACGATCTTAAGAATCTTGCAGCAAAAGAATGTGCTGAGCGCGCGCAAAGAAGGGCGGGGTCATGTTTACATTCCGTTGCTGCAGAAGTCGGACTACGAGTCGCGGTCGGTTTTACATATGGTGGATAAAGTTTTTGACGGCACCCCTCTGGCTTTGGTGAAGCAGCTGTTGGGGTCAGTGAAAATGAAACCCGAAGAGCTGTCGGAATTGAAAGACATGCTGGCGCAATTGGAGAAGAGGAAATGATCACATCTTTTTTTAGCGCTTATTTGAGCTTAAATGTGGTGATTGCGGCGGCGGTGATGGCTTTATTTTTGATTGCGCCGTGGATAGGAAAGCTCAATGCGTCCGCGCAGCTGAAACTGCACTACGCGATTCTAGGTTTTGTGATGGTGTCGCCGTTGTTGCTTTCGATTTACAGGCCTCCGAGTCTTTTTCGGCCGGTGATGAAAGTGTGGAATTCTTCGCCTTCGGCAGTGGCTAGCGTAACGGCGAATTCACGCGGTGTTTTGGTTTTATCCGACCATGTTTCGGTGAGCGCGGATTATCTGTTTTTGTTTGTTATTGGGTTGTGTTTGGGCTCGTTGCTTTTTGGTTTGTGCTATGTGGCTTACGGGCAATGGCAAGTGCGTCAGATTTTGCGCGCGAGCTTTCTTTATAAGCGCATTCGCTTCGCGAATGTGTTGATCAGTGAAGAATGCCTGATCCCGTTTTCATACCGGGGTTTGTGCAAGGCTTACGTGGTGCTGCCTTCTTATTTATTAAATCAGCCGGAAAATTTTAAAATGTCGGTCGCGCACGAGCTGCAGCATCACCGGCAGGGCGATACGGCATGGGCTTACGCCCGCCTGCTTTTGGGCGCCGTATGTTTTTTGAATCCTCTTATTTATTTTTGGAATCGATGGATCGATGAAGTTCAAGAATTTGCCTGCGATGAGAAATTGGTTGGCCGCCAAGATCTCGTGGCGCGGGCCTATGCCCGCTGTCTGATTCAGGTGGCGGAAACGGCTTGGGTTCAGGCGAAAGTTCCGGTCGGCGCAACCGGGATGATTCTTTTGAGCCGAGGCCAACTACTTAACAGGAGAATAAAGTCTATGTTCGAGGCAAAGAAAATTCAGGGAAGATTTGTTTGGCTTGCGCCATTCATGCTGGTCGCGGCGGTTGTCACTTCGGCCGCTTTCGCGGCTAAGGGAATGGTGCAGGATCGCCGCATCACCATGGCGCAAGCCCAATCCTTTGTGCAAACGAGCGCCAGGGACTCGGAAATCCCGCTGCGCGTGAATGAGGAGGTGCTTGTCTGGTTGAACTATTACGTGGGCACTCCGGCGGGACGACTACAAATGAAAGAAGCGCTACGCAGGATGGAGGCATATCGCTCGATGATCGGCGATAAGATCTTGGCTTACCATGTGCCCTCGGAACTCATAGCGATCCCGCTCATCGAATCGGGTTATCAAAATCTTCCCGAGAGCAATAAAGCGGGCGTCGGCGCCGGATTATGGATGTTCATCGCGAGCACCGCGCGTCACTTCGGATTGAAAGTCGATAAGGCGCAAGATCAGCGTTTGCATGAAGAAAAAGAAACCGAAGCCGCGATGAGATATTTGCTCGGCAACAAACTCCGTTTCGACGATTGGGAGCTCTCGATCATTGCCTACAACGCCGGCGAAGCTTTTGTGCAAAAAGAGATCGACCGTTTAGGAACACGTGACGCTTGGGAATTGCTCAGCAAGGGCGGCTTCCGCCGCGAGACGCGTGAATATTTGCCAAAGCTGAATGCCGCCATATTAATTATGAAGAGCCCTTCGCTGATCGAATAGCGCAGCTGCTCACGAGTCGCGGGAGTTCTCTTGGACTCCCGCTTTTTATTTGTTATCCATGCCTAATGACTATTCATCCTGACTCTTGGATTGGTTGGCTGCTTTACTGGATTGTTTCGGGCGCGGCACTCGCGATCACCGCCGGGATCGTTCCGGGTTTTCGCTTGAAGAGTTTCAAGTCGGCGCTTGTGGCTTCGTTGGTTATCGGTTTAGCCAATATTTTTATTCGGCCGGTGCTGATTCTCCTTACGTTTCCTCTGACAATACTGACTTTAGGCCTGTTTATTTTTGTGGTGGATGCGATTGTTTTGCGCTTAAGCGCGGCGATGCTCGAGGATTTCGAGATCAGCAACTGGTTCTCGGCAATCATCGGCGCGGTGATCTTGGCGATCATGTCGAGCGTCTTGCATCTCCTCATCATTTAGTTAGACTTAAAGCATGAATAAGCTAAAAGCGGTCCTGCGTAACCCGAACCTCCTGGTCGTGTTTTTAATGGGATTCTCGTCAGGACTTCCGCTGGTTCTGATCGGCGGAACGCTGAAAGCCTGGATGAGGGAATCCAATGTCGATCTTAAAACGATCGGCTTCTTCTCGGTCGTCTCGCTGCCTTACACCTGGAAATTTATTTGGTCGCCGCTGATGGACCGTTACGTGCTGCCGCTGGGCCGGCGGCGTGGTTGGTTGATCGTTTCGCAAATTGGTTTGTTCGCATCGATATTGGGTCTTTCGACCGCCGATCCGGCCACGCAAACCGCGATGCTCGGCGTATGGGCTTTTATTGTGGCGTTCTTCGCCGCCAGCCAAGACATCGTGGTCGATGCTTACCGCCGCGAAATTTTGCCCGATGAGCAACTCGGTCTTGGCTCGTCATTTTATGTTTTTGCTTACCGCTTAGCGATGTTGCTGGCGGGTGCGGGGGCCTTTTCGTTTTCGAAGCGCATTCCGTGGAGCGAAGTCTACATCATCATGGCATTCTTCATGGTGGTGGGGGTGATCACGACATTACTCTCCAAAGAACCCAAGACCGAGGTGCCGCCGCCGAAAACTTTAAAAGAATCGGTGATCGGGCCGCTGAAAGAATTCTTTACGCGCGATTCGGCGATATTGATCTTAATTTTCGTTTTGCTCTACAAGCTCGGCGAGTCGATGGCCAGCGACATGTTCAATCCGCTCTACATCGATTTGCGCATCGATAAAGACGCGGTCGCCGGCGTCTCCAAATTTTTCGGCTTTTGGGCGATGGTCGGTGGCGGAATGGTCGGCGGTTTTGTGATCATTCAGCTGCGCCTTTATCGTTCGCTCTGGATATTCGGGATTTTGCAGGCCGTTGGTCTGCTCGCTTTTTCGGCATTGGCTCATTATGGGCGCATCTTGGTCGAAGCGAATGCCGCTTTATTTTTGAGCGACCCCAAAGCCACGATTCCAACGGCGGATATTCTTCCCATTCTGGCCACGGCGGTGGGAGTGGAAAATTTCACGAGTGGTATGGCGACGGCCGCTTTCGTGGCTTTCATGGCAATCCAAACCAATAAGCGCTTCACCGCGACTCAATATGCTTTGCTCACCAGCTTGATGCAGGTGCCGCGTACGGTCTTCGGCATGTCGATGGGGATTTTGGCGGAAAGCTTGGGCTGGGAATGGTACTTCGCGGCCTGCGCGCTTTTTGCCATTCCCGGGCTAATCACGCTGTTCTGGATTAAAAAGTTATTGCATGAGCCTGAGGCACCGTCCAGCCGCAAGCCATCTTCCACGCAAACAGCGGCTGCGGCTCAGTCTTAATCCCAATTCTTCTTGCGCAGCTTCTTAATTTCGCCGCGATGTGATTTCGCATCGATGCGTTTTCTGACCGACGATTTCGTCGGTTTAGTCGCCTTGCGTTTCTTCGGCACAAACAAAGCTTTGCTGACTAAGTCGGCCAATTTCTCCAGACAGCGGGTTTTGTTGCGCTCTAGATCGCGGAACTCATCGGCACGAAATTGGATGTAGCCGTCATTGGTCATCAATGGTGCCAGCCGAACGCGCAGCCGGGCTTTTTGCTCGGGCGTAAAAAGCAGCGAGTGCTCCAGGTCCCAATTTACCTGCGCGGCTGAGGAGACCTTGTTGACGTTTTGTCCACCAGGCCCGCGGCTGCGCACGGCTTTAAAAATAACTTCGCGGCGAAAATATTCGGGTGCCACGGCGTTTAACTTCGAACCATCATTTCTTGGATCTTACTGAGCAAATCGCGCGTCGAGAAGGGTTTACTCAAAAACATCGTCGATTCCAGGTTGATTCCATGACGGACAAGTTCATCCGAGGAATAGCCCGAGAGAAAAAGAACTTTCGGCTCCAAGCCTTCCCGTTTGAGCTCCTCGACGAACGCGGGCCCCGTTTTTTCCGGCATGATGACGTCGGCGATAATCATGGATATCTTCTTGGGATGGCTTTTCATGATCGCGCAGGCCTCGTTGCCATTGCGGGCTTCGAGCACCTCGAAGCCCTTACGGCGCAAAAACGAGGCGGTGATCGTGCGCAACTCATCCTCATCTTCCACGAAAAGTAAGGTCTGCGTTGAGAGCTGCGCGACCACTGGGCTGGGGGCCGCGTGAGTACTGGCTTCCTCTTCGCACGCGGGAATGTAAATGTGGAATTGCGAGCCTTCGCCGAGCTCGGATTTGACTTCGATTTCGCCGCCCGCTTGTTTGACGATACCGAACACCGTGGGCAGCCCGAGTCCCGTCCCTTTGCCGACTTCCTTAGTGGTGAAGAACGGTTCGAAAATATGCGCTTTGGTTTTTTCGTCCATGCCTGTGCCGGTATCAGCCACGGTGATGCGCAGAAAAGAGCCGCCCCGGCCCGCCGCGAACTCACTCCGCCCGGCGCTCACCGTCAGCGTGCCCCCGAAGGGCATTGCATCGCGCGCGTTGACCACAAGATTCATGAGGATTTGTTCCATATGCGTTTGATCCGCGCGCACGTTCGGGATGTCTTGGGTCAAGTCCATCTCCAGGCGAATGTTTTCGCTCAGCAGGCGCCTGAACAGCTGTTTCATGTCGCTCAATAAAAGTTTGGTGTCGAGCACGCACGAATCCATCACTTGGTTGCGACTGAAGGCCAAGAGTTGCTTGGTCAGACGCGTGGCCTTTTCGGCGGCACTTTGAATACTGACGATGCATTCCCTAAGATTTTCGTCTTTCAGGTCCTCGAGAAGGAATTCGACGTTGAGATGGATCAAACTCAGAATGTTATTGAAGTCATGCGCAATGCCCCCGGCCAGTTGCCCGATGGCCTCCATCTTTTGTGCTTGGCGCAGTTGCTGCTCGAGCTGCTTGAGATTCGTCAAATCAAGCGTGAAACACAAGATGTCTTGATCGTTTGAGAGCCTCGTGCCGCCGATCATGACCGGCACACGGCCCCCGCTCTTGCGCAGAAATTCTTTTTCGAATGTCGGGCAGATACCCGTCGTACGCAACGCTTCCATCCCGCGTTTGTTCACATCCCAATATTCGAGCGGCACGCCGGTGGTCCAATTCACTTTTCCGTTTTTAATATCTTCTTTGGTGTAGCCGATGATTTTCAAGAAAGCCGCGTTGGCCTCGGAGATCCTGCCTTCAAGGTTGACGATAAAGAGGCCCAATAAATCCGAATCCATCAACCGGTCCACGCGCCCTTCGCTTACCGCCAGCCTTTCACTGGTCAGCAATTCCTGGGTGACGTCGCGGTACATAAAGCCGATGAAGTCGACTTCTTGTTTTTCATTCAGAATGGGAAAGGCCGTGCAGTCCATGCCCAGGCGGAGGCTTGGGCCGACTTGAATATTGCCGGCACTTGGCGCGTCGAACCACAGAGAAGGAATCGTCGCCATTTTTCCGGCTAACGCTTCCCTAAAACCATCCATCGCACCGTTTTTTTGTGCCAGAGGATCGTCGATAATCTTGTAATCGGGCGGAGGGGCGGAGCCGAACAGATTCAGAAATGTCGGATTGACGAGGATCGATTTTCCTTCGCGATCGAAGATTTGAAAACCGATCGGCGAATACGCGAAGAATCCTTTTAAAAAAGATATCGGATCAGAGACCGTTTCAAGATGAGTGTTAAGTTGCTTAAGGCGTTCTATTCGCCGCTCCCTAGTGTCATGACTTAATTAGGTTGCCGGGTCGTTTTTCATTAAACAAGTTAACTTTAAAATTTCCGGCCTCAGGGACAAATGAGGGTTCCGCCCTGTAAAACCCCATTTAAATTGAGCTGACGCAGAATTGGCGCCGTTTTAAGAGTTTAAAACGCGGTGCGCCTCATGTATTATCTCGCCCATGCCACAATCCTCCCGCATTTCCGGAACGGGCTCCTACTTACCCGAGCGAATATTGACGAATCACGACCTTGAGAAAATGGTCGACACCTCGGATGCATGGATTCGCGAGCGCACTGGAATCGAAACCCGTCACATCGCCGCGCCCGGTGAGATGACCACTGATATGGCCTATAACGCCGCCAAGCGCGCGCTCCAATCGGCTAAGCTTCAGCCGTCCGACATCGAAGGCATTATCTTTGCCACGGTAACTCCGGATCAAACGATGCCGAGTGCGGCCTGCATGCTGCAAACAAAATTGGGCTGCCCCGCGAATTTCGCCTTCGATATTTCGGCGGCTTGTTCGGGTTTTATTTTCGCTTTGAACCTGGGCGACAGTCTGTTGCGCACGAGCGGGATGAAGAATATTTTGGTTATCGGAGCGGAATCGCTTTCACGCATAGTGAACTTCAAGGATCGTGAGACCTGTATCCTGTTCGGTGACGGCGCCGGCGCGGTGGTCCTTACGGCGACCGGCGATGAACAATCCCGCTTCCTGGGATTTCATGTGCGTTCGAACGGCACCTTCGGGGAATTGCTCACTCTAAAGAGCGGACGTCCGGTTGACCCGTTGAATCCCCTGGCAGAAGCCGTCGAAATGCCTTTCGTGCACATGAAGGGCCGCGAGGTTTTTAAGGCGGCGGTGCGGGCGATGAGCGAAAGCTGCGAAGCCGTTTTAACGGCGAATCAGCTGACTCACAAAGACGTGGATTGGTTTATTCCTCACCAGGCGAATGTGCGCATTATCCAATCCGTCGGAAATTCGCTCGGCATTTCACCTGAAAAGGTGATTATGAATATTCGCGAGACCGGTAATACGTCTTCAGCGACCATTCCCGTCGCCTTCGATCAAGCGGTGCGGGACGGGCGTATTCAGCGCGGCCAAACCGTTTTATTCGCGGCCTTCGGCGGTGGCCTCACTTACGGAGCCACCGTTTTCAAGTTTTAAGAATTTTTAGTATTCGCGATGAGCTTTACGCATCCGCGTGAAAGATTCCAGCTGACGTATCGCTTTATTGAAGGCGTCCTTTACCGCAAGAGAAATATCCGTGTGTGAATCGGTCACTTCAGGATCGCGGCTGACGGCAATGCGCTTGCCGGGCACAGCGAGTTGGATATTGATATGAAACTGTTTTAGCCCTCCCTTATGCGGTATGCGCACAACCACTTTGCAATCCTGAACGCGGTCGTAGACACGCGACAGTCTTAAAAGTTGTTCCTCTATCTGTAGCCGCGTGGCCGGCGACGATTCGCTATCCGCAAACGAAATGTCGTAAGAAAATGGAATAGCAGGTGCCTTAGCGCTTGCTTCTGACAGGCTGACTTCTTTCACTTAAAACCTCCTTGGATAATCTATTTTTTGAGCAAGGCTCGTACCATGGAGGGCACGTCCGAGGGGGATTTGGGGAGAAGCAAAACTGCGGGTAGTCCCTTGTTGGGACATGGCACAGGAACGGTTGGACCTTGGGCCAGAGACAAGACGTAAATATTTAAAATGGCAAAAGCAATTCCGATACGTAACTAGTGACGGAGTTATTTTTGCGATCAATTTTTCTTATCCTAATTTTTCCGTTAATTTTCTCGGGAAATCTTTTTGCGCAAGGTGCCGCGATGGACGAGCTGAATTGCTCGCCCGCTCCTGAGACCGGCGTATTTAAGTGCAAGGGCGGCCCGTTGGATGGCCGCGAATTTATTTCGGAAGATGACGCGCGCGATGCTTTAGGTGCCATGGAAAAGAAAAAGGCCAGCGATAAGGCCGAAGAAGTTTTGCCTTCCACGCCGCTTTCCGTTCAGATTCTCGCATGGGACTTCAGCACCATCGGCACGACCCGCAATGAATACGACCGCGTGGTGCAAGTATTGGGCGACGCCGACATCGCGATTCTTCAGGAAGTGGAATTCAACAGCACCGGTGAAACCGGCCTGACGGCGATCGCCAACTTACTCGGCCGCCATCTGAACGAACGGATTTGCAAAGGTTGGTTCAAAAGCAAAACCGGCGAGCGCGCAAGGCATGCTTTCGTGTGGCGCGACAGGGTGATTAGTTTTGTTGAGAAGTCGGGTGTGATCAAAGAGCGCTGCTCCGATGCGCCGATGGTGATACGCATCGACGAAAGTAAATTGGATTCCAATGAGCTTTACAGCGCGACGTTTTTTTATAAGCCGAAAAACCAAATGTTCACGCTGGCCTCGGTGCACTGGGATAAGAAGCCGAAGAAGGGCGCCGACAAAGAAGTGAACAAGATCTTTAATAAGCTGAACGCCATGCCGTGGCCGCTCATTCTGGCCGGAGATTTTAAAATGAGCGGCAAGAACAAGGCCTTTAAAGAATCCGACAAGCTCGATTTCAAGACCGCGCTACCCAAAGGCGCCGAGCAAAATATATGGATTAAGAATATGAGCATGATCCGTTCCGGGGTTGTTGATTTCGAGGAACGCTTTCCCGAGCTGGACAGCAAAGAGCGCGAAGCGATCGCAAGCGCGCCTCCGATCGGCATAGAGATCTCTTTTTCACGCGAAGAAGCCGACACTCTGAAGATGCAGTTACTTAAGAAGAAGCCGGCACGTGACAAGGCTTCCGTGAAGCCGGCGGTCAAAGCGCGTATTCGTAAAGCGGTAAAGCAGCTGGACCTGAACGATGATCTAGAACGCGAAGCCGCGCAAACCGAAACGCATTAATTCGCTTATCATTAGAATCATGAAACAAAAAATCGCCGTCTGCGCTTTTATGGCGCTGGCATCGCCATTGGCTTGGGGTTTGATCGGCGGCAAGGTGTCCGATATGTTTCCCGAGGTCGTGCGCTTGCAAGCCGGCAAGAAAGTTTGCACCGGCACCATCGTCGGTCCGCGCGCAGTTCTCTCCGCCGCCCATTGCGTAACGGCGAGTGCGGACGATCCGCACTTTGTCTATAACGGGAAAACATATCGCGTGACCTATTTTGCGAGTCCCGAAAGTTCGAAGGGCCACGATATTGCTCTTGCGATCACCAATGAGAAAATCAAAAATGCGCGGTTCGCGCATTTCGGTAACGGCATTAAGCATGGAATGAAGATCACGATGGCCGGCTTTGGCTGCACGAAGAAGGGCGGAGTGCCGGGGTTACTGCATATCGGAAGCTCGTTGGTCATCGGGATGGACCAAGATCACATTCTTTCGGCCTTGCCCGGCGGCGGTGTCTTGTGCGAGGGGGACTCGGGCGGGCCGTCGTTCGCGAACGAGGGAAATGAGCGGCGCCTGGTGGCGGTAAGTTCGCTCAGCGATATCGCGAAAATCAATATCAATGTGCGCACCGACTCGGCTCTGAGTTACGCGTTCTTCAAGGCCGCCTCCATTGCGAAGCAAATTGAGATCTGCGGGATCAATGCCGAGTGCAATTAGGCAAGATCCGGGCACACTCCTTGCTCAAATGAACATGATCTCTATAAAATGAATTGGGTGTGTGGTTAATGCGGGTTGGGGAAAAGTCATTCGCGTGGCGCTTCGACAGAGGTGAAATTCTTATAGCCGGTGCGGCTTCGCTGCTGTTGCTCTCGCTCGGGCTGTGGACGGGCAAGGCCGGCGCCGTAAACGCCGACGGCATCAACTCGCTCCTGCGCCAAGATCAGATCTTGGAACTTGCTCCGCAGAAGTTTCGCCATCGGCTTCCGGTGCGGATCGAGCAGGCCCGAGGGCTGTTCCTGGTGGACACGGCGGCGGGTGAATTGGTCTTGAGCCGGGAGTTTGTCGCTGGAAATAACCTTTGGGATTATCATTTTATCCGCGAGGTGGGCGGCGGTGACTTAGTGGAATTTAAAGCGGTCAAGGTGGGGGCGTGGACCCTTAACGACGTGCAGGCCGTGATTTGCGATGAGTGCGACATGATCGCCGGCCAAAGCGTATTAAATCAATTCCATTTGGAAAATGTCGAGCGTGACGGCGTCGAATACCTCACGCTGCAACGCTAGATCGTCGGCGCTTTACGCTTATCGACCGCACGCAAAGCGGCCTCACAGATAACAAAGGACACATTGTCGCCAACCGCGGCTCCGCAACCTTCGAAATTCTTTTCTTCTAAGACTTTAAGCATGGCTTCGGGCGCGCTCCAGCCGTCCACATTTTCTGGACCGACGAACGCGAACCATTGATTGTTTTCGATCGGGAGCAGAGACACTTTCATTTTTTCGGCGACGATCCATGCCCATTCGATTTCACGCGTGTAGTTGCGCAAAGGGCGTTCACCGCTGGCTGGATTTTCAAACAGAACTTTGCCGCGGGCCCAAACTTTATGACCGAAAATCTCGGTCGCGATCTTGGTGTCGAGTTCACGTCCTGGACGCATAAAACCTCCGCTAAAGGCCCCGAGAGTTAACAAACAAATTTGTCCTTGTCATAGATTATTTGACGCAAAGCGCGCGCTTCTACTGAGAATGAATATTGCTCTGTAATTCGATGAGGTGAAATATGCAAAATCGATGGATCGCGATTGTGAACAGGACTGACGCCCGCATTTTCAGTGAACGGCCTTTTAAGCGCGTTAGCCAGCTTAAGAACTTACTTGGCCGCACCAAGAATAGGGAAATGACGAAGGATAAGCCCTCACTCAATCGCGCACCGTTCGGCGGGGTGAAGGGGATTCACGGCACGAGAGGGGAAAAAAATCCCCACGAGGACGTGGCGGTGGCTTTTGCAAAACAAGTGAGTGAATACCTGCGCAAAGCTCACGCTGAAAATCAATTCGATTCATTACTGGTCGTGGCCGAGCCGAAAATGCTTGGCCGGGTAAAATCTGAGTTTAATAAGACGGTGAAAGGTTGCACCGAATGGCTCGGTAAAGATTTTGGTCACTCGAGCAGTGTGGAGCTGCCCAAGCTATTGGGCCTGGAAAAATCAGCGCGCGTATAACATTTGTAAGCGCAGAAGATCTTCGGGGCTCAGGCCCTGACGAGCGGGCTCGATCAAAGCGCCGGTGCGTGATTCAAGCGTGGCCTCGCCCCGTTGTTTGGCAAAGTCCGTGGGACCGTAAATCATGACGGATTGGTAATCGAAGGGGCGGCCCTTGTACGGATCGGCCAGCGAGAGAGGAGCGGATTCAAACTGACTTTGTTTATCCTCCTCGATATTGTCCCAATTCACTTTCACATAATTGTCACGATCGGGCCGTGAGTGTTCATGGATAAAGCCGAGCGCATGCATAAGTTCGTGGGTAATCTCTTTGTCGCCGCAGCGGTCGTCCAGGTAGATCGGCTGATGCCCGCCGATCCGGCCGACATAAGACAAACAGAGCGGAACGGTGGACGGAGCGAAGACGATCGAGTCGGTCTGGTTGGTGTAGGGAACAAAACGTACGGGTGAGAATTCATTAAAGTAAGCAATGACTCTCATCACGCGCTCGGGATTATTGAGCTGCGGGTGAAACGAATAAGCGATTTCGCCCTTCGGCCACGTGTGTAGTGCCGGCGCTTCGATAAAGCCTTGCTCCGGAAAATCGGGGCGCGTGGGCTTGCCGAGCAAGATATCGCCGAAGGCCACGACCAGCCCGTCATGCACTTCAAAGGGAATCGCGCCCTTAGGCGGCTTGGGCCGGCCGCCGTCGATGGGCTTTTCGGCAACGAGTGCTTGTCCAAGCTTGGGCGTAGTTTGTTGGGGCGTGGCAGGGGCCGGTGCGGGCATTTGAATATTTACCGGCTTCTTTATCGGCGGTGTAGGACGGATTGCCGCGGATCGACCGGTCACTTCAGCCGGGCGGTTCGCGAACTCGCGATAGACGAGAAAAACCAAAAATAAAATCAGAATCGGGAGCAAGAGTTTCTTAGATGACATCCACTTTACCGGCATTGGCCGCACGTACACGTTTGGCGAGTGTTAACATCAGCGCTTTCGACCAGGAAGGCCTTTTGAATAAAACTTTATCGAATTTGCCAAGGGGAACTTCGATCAGCTCACAATTCGACACGGCCCGAACATGCGCACTTCGCGGCTGGCCGTTGATGTACGCCATTTCGCCGACAAATTCACCGTACTCAATCAGACCAAGCAAAACTTCTTTTTCACCGGCTAACTTGTAGGCTTGCAGTTGGCCCTTTCTCACAAAGTAAACGAAGTCGGCTTTGTCGCCTTCTTTGAGCAGCACATCGCCGGGCGCGAGGAAACGCAAATAAAATTCGGCACGGTTCGATTGCGAGGAAAAATTTAAGCCCTTCACCAGACATTGCAGGAATTCATTGCCGTCATTTTCCGCCGTAAAATACTGAACCTTGCCGGTCACCAATTCATCGAGGTGATGGCCTTCGGGCGGGGGGCCCGAGGAAATGATGATCGCCATACCCTCCGCATCCTTCGCCACAAGCGCGTGATCGATCAATTTTAAGCCCGGCATTTTCGGTAGATCCAGATCCGTAATAAAAATATGCGGGGTTGCGTTTTGCAATTTACTCAGTGCCGTTAAGCCGTCGTGGGCTTTATATATGACGGCCTTTGAGACATGTTTTAAGATGGCTTCTTCAAGCCAAGCCGCTTTGCTTTTCGAACCCGAGGCGATCAGAAATATTTTTTTGTCTTCAAGACGGGCGGCATTCACTAGCGTACTCCTTGGGCTGACACGCTGACGTAGCCGCTGCCGTGCGTACCCATGATTTGGATGGAGCAGTTTTGGTAACCTTCGCGGCGTGGGCTGAATTGCACTTCGATCGAACAAGATTGGTTGGGACCCAAGCTCAAGGTGCACCAATTGCCGATATTGAAATCGCCGTAACAGGAATTGAGCACACTGATTTGTTCGTTCTCCGGGCCGAAATTTTGCACGTTGATGCGTTGACTCGGGCCGAATGATCCGATCTTGACGTTATAAAAATTGATTGAAGCCGGATAGACATTGATGGCGGCTTGGGCTGTAAAGCTCATCAGCACCAAGGTCAAGAGCGCGAGTGCATTTTGCATAAATCCCCCTCTTAAAATCGTCCTCTGGATCGCCTTAACTAGAAAGGAATTGTGCGTCGTGACGGGCTGCGTGTAGTCGCTTAAAAAATGCCTCGTATCTCATTGAAACAGAGGAGTCCCCAATGACGGCTTTTTCGAAGCTCGCCATGTTTGCGCTTGTATTGACTGTGAGTTCCGTTCATGCGGCGCCGGCAGCTCATAGTGATGCCAAAATGAACGCCTTTATCTCCAAGCTTATGGCGAAAATGACGCTCAATGAGAAGATTGGGCAATTGAACCAATACACCGCCGAAATGGCGATCACCGGTTCGACTTTGAATGCGAATTACAAAGAGGACATTAAAAAAGGCAAAGTCGGCAGCATCTTGAATGCTTTCGGTCCCGATACTACGCGCGAAATGCAAAAGCTTGCCGTGGAAAATACCCGCTTGAAAATTCCGATCTTGTTCGGCCATGACGTGATTCACGGCCACCGCACGATTTTTCCGATTCCGCTCGGAGAAAGCGCGACTTGGGATCTTCCTTTGATCGAAAAATCCGCGCGCCTTGCCGCACGGGAAGCGGCCGCCGACGGCCTGCACTGGACTTTCGCGCCGATGGTCGATGTCGCGCGCGATCCGCGCTGGGGCCGCGTGTCTGAAGGTGCCGGCGAAGACACATGGTTGGGCGCCAAGATTGCCGAGGCCCGCGTGCACGGCTTTCAAGGCAAAGATCCGCATGCCACCGATAGCATTTATGCCTGCGTAAAGCATTTCGCCGCTTACGGCGCGCCGATCGCCGGACGCGATTACAACACGGTCGACATGAGCGAGCGTGAGCTTTTTGAAAATTACTTGCCTCCCTACGAAGCGGCCGTCAAGGCGGGAGCCGCGACCGTCATGACTTCATTCAATGAAATCGACGGCGTTCCGTCGACCGGCAATGAATGGCTTTTGACGAAGTTGTTGCGCGACAAATGGAAATTCAAAGGTTTTGTGGTGACCGATTACACCGCCATTAACGAAATGGTCTTCCACGGCTTCGCTGAAAACGATCGTGTCGCCGGACGTTTGGCTTTCAATGCGGGTTCCGATATGGATATGCAATCCGACGCGTACATCAAGTACATGGCGGACGACGTGAAGGCCGGAAAAATTAAGATGTCCAAGATCGACAAGTCCGTGCGTCTGATTTTGGAAGCGAAATACCGCAAAGGTTTGTTCGAGAATCCTTACCGCTACAGCGACACTGAGCGCGCCAAGAAAGTGATCATGTCGCCCGAGATCGTCGCGCACGCACGCGACGTCGGCCGCCGTTCGATTGTCTTGCTGAAAAATGACAAGAACGTTTTGCCTTTGAAGCGCGAAGGCACCATCGCCCTGATCGGCCCGATGGCGGAAAACAAACGCGATCAAATCGGCAACTGGTCGTCGGCCGGCGACTGGAAGCAGGCGGTGAATTTGGTTGAAGGCATGACTGCGGGCGCGCAGGGAAAGGTGAAGATCATCACCTCACCCGGCACCAATATCTTGGAAGACGGCAAAATGCGCGATTTCTTGAACACCCACGGCGGGGAAATCGATAAAAACCCGCGTCCCTTGGAAGCGATGATGGACGATGCCGTACGCGCGGCGAAAAAGGCCGACGTCGTGGTCATGGCCTTAGGTGAAGCGCAGATCATGAGCGGTGAGGCCGCCTCGCGCGCGTACATCCGCATTCCCGACGCGCAACTGGCTTTATTGAAGCGGGTGAAAGAGGAGGCCAAGAAGCCGATCGTGTTGGTCGTTTACAGCGGCCGTCCTTTGGTTTTGGAAGTCGAAAACGGAATCGCCGACGCAATCGTGCAGGCTTGGTTCTTGGGCACGCAAGCCGGGAACTCCATCGCCGACGTTCTTTACGGCGATTACAATCCGTCGGGAAAATTGACGTCTTCTTTTCCGCGCACCGAAGGCCAGATCCCGGTTTATTACAACGCCAAGAACACTGGGCGCCCAGACGATCCCGCGCACAAGTATCGCTCCAAATATATCGATTTGCCGAACGATCCTTTGTTCCCGTTCGGCTTCGGCTTGAGCTACACGAAATTCGATATTTCGGCGCCCAAGTTGAGTGCGGCAAAGCTTAAGCCCAATCAGAAATTGAAAATTGAAGTGATGGTGAAGAACATAGGCGAACGCGACGGTGAAGAAACCGTTCAGCTTTATATCCGCGACATGGTCGGTTCAGTGACCCGCCCGGTGAAGCAATTGCGCGGCTTTCAAAAACTATTTTTGAAGAAAGGCGAGTCGCGTGAGATCGCGATGGAACTGGGGATCGAAGATCTTAAGTTTTATAATCGCGCGATGAAATGGACTTATGAGCCTGGTGACTTCAAAGTGATGGTCGGGCCGAACTCGCGCGACGTCAAAGAGGCGATGTTCACATTGGTGAAGGCTTCGGCGGAAGGTAAGCTGGTTTCGCGCTAAGCGGCCGGTCACGTCCAACACGCCTTCGGCGCCGAAGGTGGAAAACACATTGTTTTCCTTCAGGGCGCGATAATTCCGATCGCATCGTACACTTTTTTCATCGTCGCGCGGGCCCGAATACGGGCGGCATCGGCACCCTTCTTCATCAACGCTTCCAATTCCCCGCGGTCCTTCATGAGATCCGCGTGGCGCGCCTGAATCGGCTTTAGGGTCTCGATCACCACTTCGGCCACAGCCGCCTTCAAATGACCATACATCTTCCCCTCAAACTCTTTTTCAATCTCGGGGTAAGCTTTGCCGGTCAAAACGGAATAGATCGTCATCAAGTTGGCGATACCGGCGTTATCTTCATCATAAGCCACACGTGATCCAGAGTCGGTGACGGCCCGTTTGATTTTTTTCTCCAAAGTTTTTGGATCGTCCAAAATCGCGATCATTCCGTTTTTATCGGGATCCGATTTGGACATCTTCTTGGAAGGATCCGCCAACGACATGATTTTGGCGCCTTTGAGCGGGATCATAGGAGCGGGCTCCTTAAACGTCTCGCCGAACTTATTGTTGAAATACTTCACCATGTCCCGGCACAGCTCCAAATGTTGCTTTTGATCTTGGCCGACGGGCACGAAATCCGCTTGGTACAGCAAGATATCCGCGGCCATAAGGACCGGGTACATCAGCAGACCTGCAAGAATCTGCTTTTGATCCCCGCTCTTGTCCTTAAATTGAGTCATGCGCTGCAACTGTCCGAGAGGCGTGATGCAGGTCAAAGCCCAAGTGAGTTCGGTGTGTTCGGGCACCTGCGACTGCAAAAACAAGGTGCACTTCGAAGGATCGAGTCCGACGGCGATATATTGCGCGAAAAAGCTCAACGTCCTCTCGCGCAGCTCGGCTGGATTCTGGTATTCGGTTAAAGAGTGAAGATTTGCGACCATGAAGAACGCATCGTACTCTTCGATCATCTTGGTCCACTGGCTTAAGGCGCCGATGTAGTTGCCAAGAGTCAGACCGCCGGTTGTTGTCGAGCCACTTAAGACTGTCCCTTTTTTAGCCATGGAACAGACCATATCATAGAGATTATTTGTCTCAAAGCCTCACGCCGAGACACATGCACGTCTCATTGTGAAAAAGGTGTCAAAGACCCAGACAAAAGTGCCGAGATATTCTTATGCGCGCTGTGACGATGGTTTGTCTCAGTTTAGGCCTTTTCACGACCGGCTGTGCCGGCCCGATGACTCCGTTTGGGGCCGTTCAAAGTTTGGGAAGTAAGGCCTCTCATCTTATGGACAAGATCCTTCCCGCGCGCAGCTCATTGTCGCGGCTAAGGTTTCATCCCGCACGCCAGGTGCTGCATACCTCGACTCCATTCAGCATTGTTATCGAAGACGCGAACGGAGTGCCTGAGGATTTCGAGCTCACTCTGATTTATGACGGCGAAGACGTGAGTCGCCAATTCCTTGCGCAAGCCGAACGCACCTATCTTGATCCGCTGGGCCGGCAGCTGAAATTGAGCACCAAATACTTGCGCCTGCAGGCGGGCAAAGAGAACAACGTGCTGGCGATTTATCAAAGGGGTCCTGGGGCGGAAAAAATTGTCGCCCAATATTTGCCGCCCAGCTGCTCCGCTTTTGAGAGTGCCAGGGAACTCGCAAGTGTGCCTGATTTCGATCCGTCGACTGCGATCATCCGCACGATCAATAAGGCCTCGTCGCAAAAGCATTTGAATCCTTATTTCGTGGCCGGATTGATTGCGCAAGAGTCGGGGTTTGACCCTTTGGCGATCAGCGGGCGTAAAGCTTTGGGCCTTACGCAAATCACCTCTGCCAGTGAGAGTGAAATCGTCAAAGGCAACGACAGTTGGCCGCGCCATCCGGCCTTAAAAGAGATGTCCTTGCCCTCGCTGCGGTTCGCGATTCTGCGCGGCAAGATTCATTCGGGCAATGAATGGCGCCTGAATCCCGAGCTTTCGATCATCGGCGGCGTCGAGTATCTCAATTACATTTCCGAGTATTGGCATAGACCTGATAAACAAATATTATTAAGCAAGGACCTTATTGCTTCAGATGTGGCCTTCAGCGAAATCATGCTGGCGAGTTACAATTCAGGCCCTGCGCGGGTTTCGGATGCGGTCAGCCGGCGCGGGCCGGATTGGCTGAACGACGCTGGATTGAAAGAGGCAAAAAAATATGTTCGCCGCGTGAGCAGTTATTGCGACCATTTCGAAAACAGGGAGGATTGATCCATGCGCAGCCGGCCAAAACCTCTGATCTATTTGATGCTCGCTCTTTTTGCCGTAGCGATTTCTTTTCCGCTGCAGATCATGTGGCTTTACGGTCATCCTTGGGCTGAAATTTCGGCTGTATGGCCGAAACTGACTTGGCTCAATTGGGTGGTGATGGGCGGCTCGGTTTTGACCGGAGTGATGCTTTACCGGGCCGTGCCGGGCGCTCAGAGAATGATGTATGCCTTGATCGGCGCGGTGGCTGTGAACAATTTTTTTGTCGGCTATTATGCGACGGATTTTTCACCTTGGACGGCGGGTTTTGCGACTTTGGCTTTTGGCGCATTGAGTTTGCCGCTGCGTAATTCAGAGGTACGTGAACTCCTGAACCATCCCGAGCGCCGCTGGTGGCGGGCCTCATCGCGAAAGCGTTTAAATGTGCCGATCTTCCTTGGTGGATCGCGCAAAACCATATTGCGCTCGGAAACTTTCGACATTTCGGAGTCGGGCGCCTTTATCCCCGTTGAGGCGCCGCTTAAAATCGAAGAGCGGGTGAGCATTTGTTTAACGCTCAACACCTTTCAGCAGATCCGTTGCGATGGAAAAGTGGTGCGCATCACTGAAGCCTGCGGTTGTTACCCGGCGGGCTTCGGCATTGAGTTTTGCAACTTGGATTGGTCTCAGCGGCGTGAACTGCGCAGATTTCTCCACAACAAAACTTCGCAGCTTTGATTTTGATTGCGCGGATTGGTTTCTAAATAGGCCGCGAGGTTCTGGGCTTCATCCAGAAGCCTTTCCTTTTCGGGCGGAGGCAATTGTTCGATTCGCGCGTCCAGCGAGCCGTACTCCTTCGGGCGGCGCTCGGCTTTGAGAAGGGCGACGACCATGGAACTTCGGATTTTCCGCGTGAAACCGCGCGCGTCGAGTTCGTCGTAGAGCTTAATTTCGGTTTTGATGTCGCTGAATTTCTTTGTGCCTTTATCACTGATGAATTGAATGAGCGCGAGAAAGATACTTTGGTCCAAGCGATCCGATTTTCCACGACGTTCCAAGCGTTGAAAATGTGTGCGTAGCATCGAAAGAACTTCTTCTTGAATTTCGTCATAAGGGGCGAGAGGGCCGAGATGGCTTAAGTTTTTCACCAGCATCTCGGCATCGAGTTCCGCCTCGTGAACATCATGCTTTGCAACTGCCAAACGATAGTTAAAATGCAGACTGCGAAGCGCTTCAAGAACGGCGGCGGCGCGGATCAAGGGACGGACAGTCAATTCACTTTCAGAGCTACGCAGCAAGGAGGCCTCGCCACGTGCCGGGGTCAGCGTAACAGCTAAAACAATTAGACAGACAGACACAAAATACAGAGTACGCAGCATGATTCGGCCCTTACTTTCGCTTTGAGTTTCGGGAACTTAACATTGCAAGATAAGTTCCCGATTCGTGTTTGACCCTCTGCGGGCCTTCCATTAAACCCTCTTTATGATCACAATCGAAAGACGTCTCTCTTTGAGCCCTAAAAATCTTCCCGATTCAAATCAGCTCGGCTTCGGGCAGCACTTTTCTGATCACTGGTTTTACAGTAAATACAGCAAGGGTAAAGGTTGGTTTGAGTCCGCGGTCGCTCCCTATAAAGCGATCGAACTTGATCCGGCGGCCTCGGTTCTGCATTACGGCCAGGCTCTTTTTGAAGGCATGAAAGCCTTTCGTCAACCGGATGGACGTGTCGCGCTCTTTCGTCCCGAATTCAATATCCGCCGCATGCAAGAGGGCGCCGCACGTTTGTGTTTGGAAGCCCCGCCCGCCGATCTTTTTTTGCAAGGGCTCGAAGAGTTAATCGCGGTCGATTCGCGCTGGGTCCCCAATGCTGAAAATTGCGCGCTCTATATCCGTCCGACATTGATCGGGACCGAGGCTTTCTTGGGTGTTCGACCGTCGCGTGAAGTTCTGTTTTATATTATTCTTTCTCCGGTGGGTTCTTACTACAGCAAGGGCACGGCACCGGTGCGGATCTGGGTCGAGGACAAAGCTGTGCGGGCCGCGCCCGGCGGCCTCGGCGCCACCAAAGCGGCGGCGAATTATGCGGCTGGTTTGCAAGCCGGAATGATGGCCAAAGAAAAAGGCTTCGATCAAGTTTTGTGGCTTGATGTCGAGCATGAAGGTATTGAAGAAGTCGGCACGATGAACGTATTTTTTGTTTTGAAAGATGAAATCGTCACACCCGCTTTGGATGGCAGCATTCTTGGGGGATGCGTGCGCGATTCGGTGTTGCAGTTGCTGCGGCACAAAGGCGTGAAGGTCAGTGAAAGAAGGATCACGATCGGTGAATTGATCGAGCGCCATAACGCGGGCGAATTGCTCGAAGCTTTCGGCACAGGCACCGCCGCGGTTATTTCACCGATCGGCGAAATTGCCTTTAAAGGCAAAAGCTATGCGATCAACAAAGGCGAGGCCGGGCCGGTCAGCCGCGAACTTTTCCAAACCATCGCCGGAATCCAACGTGGAGCCCTTCCCGACAAACTCGGCTGGCTCCACCCGGTTAAAATGCGCGATTAATTAATTATGATGATGTCCGCCCGGGCCATGCACATGGCCGTGGGCGAGTTCTTCTTCGGTCGCCTTGCGCACATCGGTCACCTCGACATCGAAGTGCAAAGTCTGTCCCGCAAGCGGTGAATTTCCATCGACAACAACCTCAGTGTCTTTCAACTCGACGACGGTAAGAACCATCGGCCCGCCTTGCGAATTGATTTGAAATTGCATGCCGACCTTCATGCCGTCGGCGTTCTGAAATTGATTTTTTGGAATCGATTGCACCAAACGCTCGTCGCGTTCGCCATAACCTTTTTCAGGAGGCAGGGTGACCTGCAATTTGTCTCCGGCTTTTTTGCCGGCTAAGGCTTCTTCGAGGCCGGGGATAATATTGCCCGAGCCTTGCAGGTAAACTAACGGCTCGCCACCCGATGAACTATCGAGCACAGTGCCCTTGTCGTCCTTCAGGGTGTAGTGCATGGAAACTACGGATTCGTCGGCGATAGTCATCTTTTCTCCCTTTTTTAAAAAAAGGAAGATGACACCCTTTTCCCGGCTTTTCAAGCCTACTTCAGCATTGGCCCAATTCTCGTAAAATTTCGTTTCCGAACAATTCAATCTTGGCCGGGCCTAGGCCATAAACTTTTTCCAGATCAATGAGTGAGCGCGGATTGCGCGAGGCCAAGTCGCGCAGCGTGCGGTCGCTGAACACGATGAAGGCGGGGACATCCCGTTCTTTGGCAAAGCGTTTGCGCCAATCGCGCAAAACCAGTGCGCGGGCTTCGCTGTCGGAATCCAAAATTTCGCTGACCCGTTCGCGTTTCGCCTTCGCTTTGCGCGTGGTGGTTTTTGCGGCCTTAACGGCTTCGGCCGGACGCAGGGTGCGGCGGTCAGAAAGCGGTAAGCACACATCGCAGTGGCCGCATTTCTCGATACGATCGGCATCGCGGAAGTAAGTCAGAATCCCGGCGTGTCGGCATTCGGCGCTCTCGACGAATTGTGTGATGGCCTCAAGCGAGCGCCAGCGCTGGCTGATCACCGAAGGCGGCGCTTTGGATTGATTGATGAAGAACGAGTGCAGCCCGCGATCTTTTTTTGAATAAAGCAGCATGCAGGTTGAATTCTTGCCGTCACGTCCGGCGCGTCCCATCTCTTGATATAAGGATTCGATGTTGGCGGGCATTTGCACATGCACGACCAGGCGCACATCCGGATAATCGATGCCCATTCCAAAAGCATTGGTCGCAACTACGATACGCAGTTCACCGCGGTCCAAGCGCTCTTGCACGTCTTTGCGCTCTTGAGTGCCCATGCCGGCGTGATAAAAGCCGACGCGCTCGAACTCATGTCCCAAAGAAGCGGCCAAATCCTCGCACGAGTTGCGAGTGCCGGCATAAATTAAAATACGGCCGGTGGGATTATTTTGAATCGCCGCGCGCAGAATTTGAAACTTTACGCCGTCATCCGGGCAAACTTCGATTTGGTAATAGAGATTCGGCCGGTAAAATCCGTAAACGTGGCGCTTTTGCTGGCGAACACGCAATTGCTTTTCGATATCGCTAAGGACCCTTGGTGTCGCGGTCGCGGTCAAAGCGAGGATCGGGACGTCGGGCTTTATTTCGCGCAGCAAAGCCAGCTTGCCGTAGTCTTCGCGGAAGTCGTGGCCCCATTGCGAAACGCAGTGCGCTTCATCGATCGCGAACAACACCACATTCTGGCTTTTCAGCCACTCGGCGAAGGCCGGATTCTGGGTGCGCTCCGGCGACAAATACAAAACGAAAGCGCCGCCTTTGTTGAGCTCGCGGAACACTTCGCGTTTTTCGTCGGTGGTTTGTCCGGAATGCAAACATCCGGCTCCCAGCCCGTAAACTTTCAGAAGCCGGACCTGATCCTTCATCAAGGCGATGAGCGGCGAAATCACGATCACCAGTCCTTCGAAGTAAACCGACGGAAGCTGATAGCACAAGGATTTGCCGCCGCCGGTAGGCATCACGGCCAGCGTGTCCTTCCGTTCGACCACGGATTCAAGAACCGCGAGTTGGCCTTTGCGGAATTCGGATAAGCCGAAACGGGAATTGAGAAGATCGTAGAGGCGTGCTTTTTGTTCCATGTGGGATCCTTGAGATTAAACTTTTTGTCCGCCTTGAATGCAAGGCGATACGTGACTTTAACCGTTCAAAATCCCTGCCGGACTGGATATTGAGTGGTCCACGCGGGTGGACCACTGGATATGAAGCTAGTGAGCGTTCTGGTTGATCCAATCGATCACGGAGTTCACTTTCGAGTACACGCCGTACATATTCGATCGTGCACAGCCCTCACCCCAGCTCACGACACCGATCAGTTTCGCTGCGCCGTTCGCATCGCGAGCAATCAGCGGTCCGCCGCTGTCGCCGTAGCAGGCATCTTTGCCTCCTTGCGTAAGGCCGGCGCAGATCATGCGATCGGTGATCGTGCCTTTGTAGCTCTCATTGCATGCTTTTGCTGAGACGAGCGGAACGTCGACCTTTTGTAAGAGCGAAGGCGATTTCATCATGCGGAAGCTGGGCGACATTTCACCCCAGCCCGCGACAGTTGTTATGATCTGTGCAGGTGCATCGGGGATTTGAATTTCCATGTCGTTAAGAACTACGGGTGGATAAGCGGAGTTCCCGCTCAGTTCGATAAGCGCGAAATCGTAATCCATGGTTCGAGTGTCATAGCTTGGATGCTGAATCACGCGCTTAATGGTGAAGCTTTCGGCATGCGAGCGATCGGTTTGGTCATGCAGTCCAATCAAAATTTTGCTGACCTCGCCATCTTCCACGCAGTGGCTTGCGGTCAAAACCCAATTGGGACGGATCAAAGAGCCTCCGCAATAATGGCCCATGCCCCCGGCCTGCAGCGAAACGATAAATGGAAATTCGTTTTGCAAAGCCTCCGAACCTCCGACGATTAACGGTTGAACTTGTGCGGCCATTGCCGAAGTCACGAACGGGAACGCGAACGCAAGCGCGAGCTTAGACAAACGATTCATAAATTCCCCCTGTATGGCTCGAGTTTAATCGCGACCACCGGACGCACTCACGAAGCAAGAATTAAACTGGACAAACAGCCAGTGATTGAAGTGGGCGTTTCGCAAAGGCGCCGAACTCGGCAAAACCGATGCCCTTTGGAATTTATGTGAGATGGAATGGCAAGAGACTCCTTGCTACCCAGGTTTTGCTGAGTTCGGCGCCTTTGGGACTGTCGCCCCATGCTCGTCCAATTTTATTAGCCCAAGATTAAACGCACAATGAGTAGGGTGGAAATCACGGCAAGTGCAATACGCGCAATCGGTCCTGAGTTCTTGGTGGCAAGGCTGACACCCAAAATGGCTCCGAACCCGACCCCTGCGGCCATAGTGGATCCCGTCGGCCAATCAATGTGACCGGCGAAGGAAAAAATAACGAGAGCCACAGTGGCCGAGCTGAGGTTGGCGATTTTCGCCGTAGCCATGGAGGTGAGTAAAGGAAGCTTGGCGAGAGTGAAGAGCGAGAGAAACATCAAGGTCCCGCCGCCGGGCCCGGCGATGCCGTCATAGAATCCGCAGGCCACACCGGCCGTCCATAAAATGTATTTATGTGGATGCGTGTGATCTTCTTTGATCGCCGCTTTAACCCACAGGTCTTTTCGAAAAATAATCCAGATCACGACCGGCGCGATAGCGGCAATGATCCAGTTGTAAGCGACGGGTGAAATAAAACCCGAACAGCCTGCACCAAGCACGGCCCCCAGGCCGACGGTAAAGGCGAAAGTAAAATTCCCGCGCAGTTTGACGTGGCCGCGGTAGCGGTAAACAAAAAGTGCGACTCCGGTTGAGACGACGCCCACAATCTTATTGGTGCCGATGGCCATGACCCCCGGGCCGATCAGCAAACTAAAAACAGGAACGGAGATCAGGCCTCCACCGCCTGCGATCGAGTCGACAAATCCGGTGATCAAACCGACCCCGACAAGGATCAGATTCATTAAACTTTGTTCGATAAAAACTCTTTAACTCTTTTCATCCATTCGCGGTCGACGGTGGCGTCAAAGGCGCGGCCTTGCGGCCAATCGTAAGCTTGCCGCGGCGTTTGCACCCTTAGGCCGTCGGGCTCATTCAAAAAACGTGGAACGATATGAGTGTGCAGCGCGGGATCAAGATTTCCCCAGGTTTCATAGTTAATGCGGTAGGCGCCGCGAACTTTGATCAGTGCGTCGCCCACGTAACTCATGTCGAGGCTGTATTGCGCGCGGGCTTTATCACTGAGCGAGTTGAGATCGGGCGCCACCGGATCGCACATCAGGATGCAATATCCTTGCAGCGGCTGAACGTCGCCCGCGACGACCCACCCGGACTTAAGTTTAATAATAGCGGTCGGGAGTTGCCCGGCTTCAGCCAGGCGGATTTTTTTGTGAATTGAGGTTGGCATTTAAAACCCGAAGTTAATCACCGGCGAAACCGCGAATAGGCCGGTGTGATTGAAATTCAGCAGGCCTATTTGCAGCCCGTGCAGATTGTTGACGACGTTCACTACGCCGATCTGAAATCCATAAACTTTGTCGGCCACGTTGTAAGCGCCGACTTGGAAGCCGCGAACCGTGGTGTGGGAGGCCATATTCACTAACGCCAGTTGCAAGCCGTTCACGCTGGATTCGGCTTCGACTATGTTCGCACCGAGAGCGACTTGCACACCGAACACGTTGGTCTTTTGCGTACTCCAATTCACGGCTCCAGCGGCCTGCAAACCTAAGATCGTTGTCATACCGCGATTGATGTTGAAGAGTCCTGAAGCCGCGGCACCCGTGAATGTTTGATTGGTGGTATTGCCGAGTACGCCGAAATCGAAACCGTAGACATCACGCTGGCGTCCGTAAAGCAACGAAAGCCGTAAACCCGTGATCGAAAAATCTTCCGCTGGGAATTGCACCGGAGGCACAATGGAAACCCCGATTGGAGAAAACGCAGCCCAAGCTTGGGTGGAAATTAACGTGGATAAAGCGCAGAGGAATAACGAGATTGATTTCTTCATGCCTTATTGTAGTGAGAATATCGGTTTCGGCCAAGGATTGAACCATTTGATTCATTGCAGGACTGCGCCTATATTGCCCATGTGAAAGATATAGTGCCGGATTCGAAGCTTCACGTTGTTTCTATGATCATGGGCGTCGTGGCATTAATCCCCAGCCTTTGGCTTTTGGGCCTTTGGCTCGTGGGCGATCAAGGATCGCTAAACTGGGTCAGCTGGAACTTAAAGCAGAATGCCGCGGTCGCGCTTGTGGTCTTATCCTGCGCGATTATTTTTTACTCCCTTAAAAATAGGCCGAAGGTTGGGCAGCTCGCAGGAAGGATTTGCGGTCTCATCGCGTTGCTTATCGGGGCGCTCACCTTAGCCGAGTACGCATTGGACGTAAATTTACACATTGATCAGTTGATCGCGAGCGATCCCGCGCAAGATGAAAGTGCACTTTATCCCGCGCGCATGGCGCCCAACATGGCGTTCGCGATTACGATCTTCGGTTTAGGTATCTATTTAATCGATTGGCGCACGTTTCGCGGGCGTCATGTTGCGGACGCTTTATTTGCGATTGTCGCCGTCCTGGCGGGGGTTGCCGTGATCGGGTATGCCTATCAGTCGGCGGCGTTTTACCAGGTTTCGCGGTCCATTCGAATGTCCGAGTTCGCTTCGGTTTTGTTGATCGTTCTGGTGCTTGCGGCCTTTATCTCACGCCCCGAACACGCGACGGCGAAGTTGTTTTTTAACGGCGGACCGGAAGGTGTATTGATTCGCAAAATGTTTCCGGCGGCGATCTTTATTCCCCTAATCATATTGGGCATCACGATGGGGTTGCGCGAGGTCGGTATCTTGAGCCGGCCGACCGGCTACACGTTGGCGGCATCGGCATTGGTGATTATTTTTTCGATCCTTGCTTGGCATAGCGCCCGCGCTGTTTCCATAAGTGAGAGCGAACGTCGGCGTCTTTTTGATCAAGAACGTACGGCATGGGCGACGCTCAACGAGATTGGGCAATCCCTTGTCGCCGAATTGAACCAAGAAAAACTTGTTCAGGCGGTGACGGATGCGGCGACCAGGCTTTCGGGTGCGCAATTCGGTGCGTTTTTTTATTCCGTGAAGAATGACCGCGGGGAAAGCTTTCAGCTCTATACGATTTCGGGCGTGCCGCGCGAGATGTTTTCCAAATTCCCGATGCCGCGTTCGACAAATGTTTTTGCTCCCACCTTTCTCGCCACCGGTAATGTGCGTTCGGATGATATAACTAAGGATCCACGTTACGGACACAACACGCCTTACCGGGGGATGCCGGCGGGGAATTTGCCGGTGCGAAGTTACCTGGCGGTGCCGGTGGTCTCACGCGGAGGCCGCCCGGTCGGGGGTTTATTTTTTGGCCACGAAAAACCGGGCATTTTTAACGCGCAAACGGAAACCATGGTCGAAGGTTTAGCCGCGCAGGCGGCGGTGGCCATGGACAACGCGAACCTTTATCAGAAACTCGAGGACTCGGTTCGCGTGCGCGATGAGTTTTTATCGATCGCCAGCCACGAATTGAAAACTCCGCTGACCACATTGAAGCTGCAGTCGCAAATCCGCGAAAGGTTTTTGGCCAAAGGCGACTTTGCTAAATTTTCGGCTGAAAATTTGAATAAAATGATCCGTTCCGACAGCAATCAAATCAATCGCATCGTAAGATTGGTTGACGATATGCTTGATATTGGGCGCATCAACAGCGGAAAGCTGACTCTGCATTTAGAGAGTTTCGATCTGGGTCAAATGGCTCTTGAAGTCACCGAGCGCATGCGTCCCCAGTTCGCGGCGGCAAGGGTCGAATTGCGCTTCCACGCGCCACAGCCGGTAAAGGTGTTGGCGGATGGTCAGCGCATCGATCAAGTCATGGTCAATCTTTTGTCGAACGCGCTTAAATACGGTGACGGCAAGCCGGTCAGCGCCCGGGTCCTTGAGCGGGGTGGCCGTGCGGTGCTCGAAGTGTCCGATCACGGGATCGGCATAGCCCAGGCGAATCATGAACTCATTTTCGGACGCTTCGAGCGTGCCGCCTCCGGCAGCGGGATCAGCGGTCTGGGACTAGGGCTTTTTATCGTCAAACAGATTTTGGATCTTCATCAAGGCCATATCCGGGTCGAGAGCAAATTGGGCTATGGTTCAACCTTCGTCGTCGATTTGCCTCTTGAGAGTTAATCATGGACACGAATCTCAGCGGATATTTTAATAATCTGATTAAAAAGATCGAAGCCTCCGATTTGAATAACGGCGGCAAAGATAAAGATGGATTCTATAAACCGACACGCGAACTCGTGCTGCGGCATTTGAATCTGTTGCGCGATCTTCATCAAAAGCCTTTGGCCAAGGCGATGGTCAAAGAATCGTGGAAGTTCGTAACCGAAAATGTTCCGCCCGAATTTTTAATTTTAAGCAGCGAAGAGCGTTTGAAGCTTAAAGAGATTTTGAAGTAGGATACGGAAGTGAAGAAGATTATTCATGTAGACATGGATTGTTTCTATGCCGCGGTCGAGGCCAAGCACCGGCCTGAGCTGAAGGGGAAACCCTTGGGCGTCGGCGGCCCGCCCAATTCGCGGGCCGTGCTCACAACCGCCAGTTACGAAGCGCGCAAGTTCGGCGTGCGTTCGGCGATGCCGTCCAGCCAAGCCGTGCGCCTATGCCCGCATCTGATCATCGTTCCGCCTAATTTTTCGCTGTATAAAAAAGAGAGCCGGGCGGTGCGCGAAATCTTTCACCGCTACACTCATCTGGTTCAGCCGCTTTCTTTGGATGAGGCTTACTTGGATGTCACGGACGCGGCCCATTGTTCGGGCAGCGCCACCTTGATCGCTAAAGAGATCCGCACGGCGATTCAAAGTGAATTGCATCTCAACGCTTCGGCAGGTATTGCGCCCAATAAGTTTTTGGCCAAAATCGCCAGCGATTGGAATAAACCGAACGGTCAATTCGTGATCAGGCCTGAGGATATCGACGACTTTATGCCTCCTCTGAAGGTGGAAAAAATTTTCGGCGTCGGAAAAGTCACGGCCAAGAAGATGCACGATTTGGGACTCTACACCTGCGCCGATATCCAGAAGAAATCCCTTCCCGAGTTGGCGCGCTGGTTCGGCTCCCGCGCTCAGGAGCTCTTCGATCTTTCACGCGGAATCGACCACCGCAGCGTGAACTCGCATCAAGAGCGTAAATCTCTGACCGTCGAAGAAACGCTTGAGGAAGATTTGACCGAGATCGGAGACTGCGTAAAACGCTTGCCCGCGCTTTATGAAGATTGGGAGCAAAGGATGTTGCGTACCAATGACCGCGAGAAAATCCGCGGCTTCACGGTGAAATTGAAATTTCACGATTTCAAAACCACCACGCATGAGACTTCCTCGCGCTCATGGCCCGTACTCAGCGATTTTGAACGGCTGTTGACGCACGCGTTTGAGCGGCGAGGCGAGCCGGTGCGCCTGATCGGTATTGGTGTGCGCCTGGCCGGCGACGACATGCCCGAAGAAACCGACCAGTTGAGTTTTTCCCTTTAGATTTGCCCCGCTCTCATCGGGTGGATAGTATTGGGGAATGAAGCCGATCCCTAAGCTCCTCAGTAAATCCAAAATTATGCGCGGCTACCGCTGCACTAAAGCGATTTACCTCACGATTCAAAACCCGGAGCTTGAAACCAAGCCCGATGCCGCGACCCAAGCCGTCTTTGACCAAGGCAATGAAATCGGCGAGCTTGCCCGCACATATTATCCCGGCGGAACTTTAGTCGATCATAAGCCGTGGGAATTCGTGCAAAGCCTCAAGACCACGCGCGAGTTGTTGAAGTCCGGTACTGAATTTATTTATGAGCCGGCTTTCGAATACAAGGGCTGTTATGCCCGCGCCGATATTTTAAAATACAACAAAGCCACCAGCCGCTGGACCCTAATGGAAGTCAAATCGGGGACCAAGATCAAAGCTGAATACTTGGAAGACGTGGGCTTACAGGCATGGATTATCGCCAACAGCGGGATCGCGCTTGAGAAAATATGCATTGTGCATCTGAACCCTGAGTGCCGCGCGCCGAATTTAAAGAATCTTTTTATTGAGGTCGATGTGACGGATCAACTGCGCGAAATATATAAGGACATCACGCCGCGCTTGAATAAGATTTTCTCCGCGATCCGCGGCCAAAAAGTTCCCGATATCGATATCGGGCCGCAGTGCTCGCAAAATCGCGATTGTGAATTTAAGACGGCGTGCTGGAGCGAGCATAAAATTCCCGCACTCAGCGTTTTCAATATTCCCGCGATCAGGGACAAAGCTTGGGAATTTTATAAGAAGGGCCAGCTCGAGTTAAAAGATATCGACGCGTCTGATTTAAGTGAGGCGCAGCAGCGCATGGTCGCTTCGCACGTGAGCGGCGAACGTTATATTGACCGTGAGAAGATTCAAGGGGCCATGAAGGACTGGAAATATCCTCTGGTCTATTTGGATTTCGAAACGATCAATCCCGCGGTGCCGGTCTACCCGGGGACTGGGCCGTATCAGCAAGTTCCATTTCAGTTCAGCGTGCATATCCAGAGCGAACCGGATGGTGAGCTCGAACACTATGAATTCTTGCATGAGGATCGCTCTGATCCGCGCGAAAATTTAATCCCAGCGCTTATCGAAGCTTGCGGTCATGAGGGCTCGATCGTTTCTTATTTCGCCAAATTTGAGCAGGGTTGCATCGAGGCCATGGCCGATTTTTCTCCCGAGCATCGTGAAGAATTGCTTGCGCTGGTTGAACGTTTAGTCGATCCGCTGCCGATCATGCGCGAGGCGGTTTACGACACCGGCTTCGGCGGCAGTTTCAGTTTAAAAAACGTCGCGCCCGCGCTGCTCGGCGAAGATTTATCATATAAAGGCATGGCGGTTCCCGACGGAACGGCCGCGCAACGCGCGTTTATGGAGCTGATCAACCCGGCAACCGATGAAGAGCGCAAGATGGAACTTCAAGAAGATATGTTGGCCTATTGCAAGCAAGATACATTGGCGATGGTTGAATTGGTGAAGTGGCTGAATGCCGCAAAGCTTCTTGCCTAGACAAGAGGCTTTGCGTCGATCTTGAACAAGTCTGCAATCAGCGCGGCGAACTTATCCGGCATCATCATGCCGACGTGAACCTTTACGATCGTACCATCCTTGACGGCCAATAAAGTCGGAATGCTGCGCACTTCAAACTGATGCGCGAGTTCGGCTTGTGCCTCGGTGTCGACTTTGGCAAAGAGAATGTCGGGAAACTTTGCCGCTGCCGCTTCGAACACCGGCGCGAAGGCCTTACAGGGGGCGCACCACTCGGCCCAAAAATCGATAATGACAATGTCATGCCGCTCGGTTTCGGCGTCGAAGTTTTCGCTGGTCAAGTTCATCAACGGCATCAGGCCCTCCGCAATAAAAGGTCGGCGGGCGTCGCCGAGGAATTCAGTTTTCGCAATTGCCAAAGCATATAAACAGCCGTTGCTATGTTGCCGAGAATAATGATCGCCAACAACCAGTTGAAGCGGTTGAGCCAAGCCCGTTCCTTATAGAACACCCACGCATAAAAAGTCAGAAAGCCGAGATAGGTGTCAAACAGCGTGGCGATACCCCATGGTTCACGGAATAGTTTTTCGCTTCCCGCCATAACGCTTTCAAAGCTTCCAGCCCATATGGTGACGGCGATCATGGCGGCTAGAATGAGTGAAAAGATAATTTGCAAAATGATTTTCATCACGCGACGTCCCCTCTTGATTTCATACCATATATTGCGAGAATAACGTATGGCCAAGATCATATGCAGTTCACTTGTCGCACTTATTTTTGCCGGCGGGATTTACGCTTTGTGGCCGCGCGGTGCGCACCATGTGGATGCTCGCGCGGGCGCGCTAAGCCGTCTCGACAAAGCGTCGGATAAGCCGTGGACGGCGGTGACCGATTCAGGGCGTTTGAAAACCTTGAAAGACGGCGTGCTTGAACTTTCTTCGACAACGCTTGAGGAAAAATCAGTGGAATTTTTGAGCCAGTCTTCAGCCGATCTTTTCGGCGTACCGTTTGACGATTTGAAATTTGACCGCCTCATCAAAGGCGGCCGCAGCAAAGTCATTTACCGGCAGGAGATCGGCGGCGTCCCCGTCGAGGGAAGTACGGTGACCCTGGTTTTTGACGACAACCGTTTGATGCGCATTGAGAGTGGTTTAAAACCGCTTATTCAACCCGAGTGAAGCGCGGACCCTTATAACCATCCACGCTCACGTCCTCTAAAAACATTTTTTTCGGACGAATCCAAAGTTGACCGAGATCGTTGGGATAAAGCGCTTCGTAAACCACCAGTTCCTCCAGCGTTTCGCTATGCCTGGCGACGCCGATGACCCGGTACATTTTATTTTTATAGTGGCGGTAGAGATCGCCCGGCCGGGCCTCTTCGCTCATCCTTCGTTGAAGCCGTATTGCTCGGCCGCGCGTTTCTTCGCTTCTTCCGGCGATACGTTTTCGATATGCGTGGCGATGGTCCATTGATAGCCGAAGGGATCGAGGAAAGTTCCGGTGCGATCGCCATAAAATTGATTGGCGATCTCTTGTTTCACCGTCATGCCGGCCTTGAGCGCCTGTTTTGCCGTGGCATCGACGTCTTTCACATAAATCATGAAGTTTACGGGTGAGCCATTGAGCGTTTGCGCGCTCAAGTAACCGAGGTGGGGATGCTCGTCGGCCAGCATGATTTTGGCGTCGCCGATTTGAATTTCAGCATGGCTGATTTTGCCGTCGCCGACGTCCATGCGGAAAATTTCTTCGGCGCCCAAAGCTTCTTTGTAGAACTCGATGGCCTTGCTTGCGCCTTTAAAAATCATATAAGGAGTAACGGTGGAATAGCCTTCGGGAATCGGGGAGACTTTGCTCGCCATGAGGGAACCTCTCTTGTTGATTTCATCTTAGTAACGGGCGGGGCCAGGTCAAGCCTTCTGTACTTGGAAGCGTTCGATATAATTGCAGCGGCGGCAAAGCTCTTCGGTTAAGCGGCGCTCGCGAAACCCTTTAAGCATGCTTTGCGCGCGTTCGTTCGCCAGGATTTCCAAAATGCTGTTGTCTTGGATGCGCCCAAGCGCGATCTTCCCCTCTTTATCCAGACAACACGGGACAACGGTGCCGTCGACCAAAATACCAAAGTGATTTTTTAGGCCGTAACAGGTGCCGGTTGAGCCAAGTACGGGAAGATGCAAATCGGGCCACACGAATTCGGTGTCGAAGTGAAGGTACAATCTATTTTTTAGCTTAAAACTTTTCTGCGCGCGCACATCGATGCTCTGGGGCATTTCGACCTCGAAGTGCTCGCTGATCCTTTTCAACATATTGAGGTTATCGTGCGTGGATCCGCGCACCTCCTGCAGGTTCCACAGACGGTAGTTGATGTAGAGATCGGGACGCTTCTTGAAGGCGTTTTCGGTAAAGTTAAAAATTCTAGCCAAGTATTCTCCCGGATCGCGATCCGGGTAATTGTCATGAAAGCTATGCAGCGAAAAATTCACCTGCCGGAAGGCCGGATGAAGCAAAAGGGCGGTTTGTTTCTCTTTAAGCAAAACGCCGTTGGTGACAAAAAATATTTTGCTTTCATATTCGTGGCAAATCTCAACCAACTGCTCAAGCTTCGGATGGACCAATGGATCACCCATCAAGTGAAAGGCCACTTGTTCGGTAAGTGGCGCGACTTGGCGGACGATCTCACGGAACAAATCGACGTCGATCAGCTTCTTCGCGCGGATGACTTCCGGGCAGAAACTGCACTGCAGATTGCAGATATTCGAGATCTCGATGTGGACCTTGGCAAACTTTTTTGGCATGGGGGCCCGAGACTAGCATGGATAAAGGCGATTACAAGGTTTACGGCTTTGGTCCAGGCATGGCTTGCGTCTCAATTTGAGACGGCCCCACCAAATAGGCTTTTGACTTCAATACGAGGTCTTTTATCATTATGAGATGAGACTAAGAAACGCCGTTTTGCTGTCCTTAAGCCTCCTTTTCACCCAAACCTTATGCGCCGAAATTCTGTTTGAAGGATTTTACCGCATCGAGCGGAAGAAACAGCATGTGGGCTACGTGATGCAACGGATGTCCACCGACGCCAAGGCGCGAACCAAAACGCTGACGACTTATATGCGCGTCGTGCAAGACGGACAAGAACTCTTCGAGAGTACGAAATCGGTGGCAAGACTTGGAACGGGTGCCCCGGTCAGCAGCAGTTACACGACAAACACCTTGGGCAACCCGGTGACGATCGTCACCCAATACAACGGGGCAAAGGGGAAGGCTTCGTTCTATTCGGGAAACAAACGCACACTTGAGCGCGCCGAGACTTTAAAGCCGGTGGCGCATGCGAGTTCGTTCATTTTCTATTTGGCCGACTTAAGCAAAATGACGGCGGGGAAGAACTATGAATACAACGCACTCACCGAAGAGCGCGGGCGAATCGGTGTTGGCATTTTGAACTTTGTTACGGCGAAGAATGCCGAAGGCATTAAAGTGGTTCATTTGGTCGACGACTTCTTGGGGCAACCCAGCGAGAACTTTGTTTCCGAAAGCGGCGAACCTCTTGGTTCACGCTCGCCCTTTGAGGACGTGATCGTCTACTGGGTGCCGAATAAAAAAGAAGCGATGGGTGATATGCAATTTCCCACGTCTGAAATGACTTCGTTGTTCGGCGATTTGCCGGAAGGCAAAAAGAATCCGTGGTTCAAACTTCCCAATTTTAAAGCTGACGATTTCATCCGCTCATTTCCGTCCAATCCGGGCGCACGTGCGGTGAGTTCCGAGAAAATCGTTAAAGTTCGCACGCCGATGCCGGAGAGAAAAATATGAAGATCATTTTCACCGCTGTAGCTGTGGCTCTACTTTATTCTTCCTCGGTATTCGCGGCGGCCGGTGTCAGTTGGGCGGCTAAAGAGGATTATAAAAACCCTAAGAACGAAATGGGTTTATGTACTGAAGCCAGCAGTAAGCAGCTGTTTATGAAGACAGGCTATTGCCAGTCGATCATGGAGATCTTGACGAACGAGAACTATTGCCCGAAAGGCTGCGATCCCAAGGAATGCCCCGCCGCCAAATTTAAGGAAATTAAGGAGCGGTTTCTTCAGGATCGAGCGGGAACTACGGGCACCGCAAAAGCTAAATACACTAAGGCTGTAACTATTGATTACACGTGCGACAACAAAAAGGAAAATGCCACAAAATATCTTGAGGATCTCGCGAAAGACAAAGATACCACGAAGTTCACCAATGTGATGGCGCAGTTTTTTGCCATGGTTGCGATAGAAACCTCGGATTGGGATAGCCAAGCGAAAGGAAACGGCGGAGGGGAAGGTTTGTTTGGTCTCACCCGTAAGGACATGGAGGATCCCAAGTACCGTTGCGGTTGCGAATTGGCTAATCCTCCCGATCCATTACCGGGTCCTGAAGACGGGCACCACAGCTTAACGTGTGGCACTTATATGGCACTCGTGAATATCTCGAAGGACGGAACATTGTTTGGTGGCAAGAATAAGACGACGCCTGCGCAGAACGGCACACGCGCAACCGCCACGAGTTCAAATGAAGAAAACAAAGATACTCGCGAAGGCGCCGCCAAGATTTTTAAAGTTTTGGAGGTCACCGACAAGAGCTACGAGCAAAACGGCACATTGACTCGGATGAGCCATAAGATGGAATTTTTCTGTCAAAACTCCGCACACTCAAAAACCACCACATGGACGCCGACCCTCGACAAAATGATCGGCTCCGAGACCTTTAAATAACCTTCTCGATCCGGCGATCGGGAATCAACCACACCATGGCGACAAGCGCGTACAGAAAGTACGCGCCAAGCGGCAGGTAAAACGACAATCCGATCGCTACGGCGTACAGCAAAACTGAAAACTTACTTTTGTAGTCGTGACCGACCGCTTTGGCTAAAGTGGAACTCTCGCCATGTAGGCGCAGTAAGGCCATGGTCAGAATGGTGAATGCAAATCCCGAAGCCATCAGCACCACTCCGTAAATGGCGACGGGGAGCCCGTGGAACTCATGCTCGCCCATCCATGCCGTCGCGAAAGGAATCAACGATAGCCAAAATAACAAATGCAAATTGGCCCACAAGACCGCGCCGTCGACCTTTTGCACGACCTGCAACAGATGATGGTGATTGGCCCAGTAAATCCCGATGTAGATGAACGACAAAATATAACTGATGAACAGGGGGCACATATCGATCAAGGCTTGCCAGGTCGTCTCGTGCGGAACTTTCAGCTCAAGCACCATGATGGTCAGAATAATCGCCAGCACGCCGTCCGTGAAGGCTTCAAGACGGCCTTTGCTCACGAAACTTTGCTCTTACTTTCAATCAGTTTTTCGATTCGCTTTAAGGTCAGGGAAATATCTTTCAGATGACCGAGCCTCGAGAACCCGCGGATGACGATAAACAGGAACAGAAAAAACAGAAAGGTTCCGCCAAAAGAAACGGCCAACAGCACGGTCGGAATCCACTTCATCAAAGGCGCATAATATTCCATACGAAAACGATCCGCTGGCGGCGCCGAAAAGTAAAAGAGTTTTCCGTGCGTGGCTGAGCGCGCCGCAACGGTCCATTTTGCCTCTTCGCGATTTCCCATCGCGAATTAAACCCATTCTCGACAAAATTTTTCATGGTTTCCCCTTTGCATTTGGAAAGCCCTGTCACGACCGATTTTGATCGATGACCCATTACTTGAGGAGGTTCTTATGCATCCAAAAATGTACGCGCTGATCGGCGGAATAGTTATGCTGTTGATCGGGTTGCTCGCGATGATTCCAAGCTTCGTGGGTACGCAAGCCACTTTGCCGGCGCTGGATCTGGACACCAGTTACGGTTTGTTTCTGGATTTGTTTCCGATGAATGTCGTGAACAAAGTGGCGCTGATTGTTTTTGGCGTGGCTGGCATAGTCGCTTCGCAGGCGACCGGACGCAGTCTGCCGATGTCGATTTTGTGGTCACGAACGGTATTTGTCGTGATGGGTATCGCCGCGGTGGCCGGGCTGTTTGAGGCGACCAACACGGTTTATGGATACTGGCCGCTGTTTGGCAATGAAGTGTGGGCGCACGGTGTGTTTGCCCTGCTTGGCGCTTACTTTGGCTTTACGCTTACCGCGCAAGTTCCAGAGATGACTCCGCGCCAGGTGCGCAACGGGCGGGAGAGTTTAAATCGCCCTATGCCTTCGGCAAGGTAGGTCAACGGCGGGCCCTTAAATCAACTCTTCCCACACTTTGGGTTTGAAGCCGACGGTGCCGCCTTTTCTTGTGAGCAGGAACGGGCGCTTGATCAGCTTGCCGTTACGGCTCAAGAGTTTAAGGGCTTCGGACTCGGTCATTCCCGATTTGAGTTTCTCGGAGATGTTTTGCTCGCGGTAAACCTGCCCGGAAGTGTTGAACAGATTCTTGAGCGTTCCTCCGACTGCCTTAATAAAACCCAGCATGCGCTTGAGTTCGGGTTCGGTCGGCGGTTGTTCGACGATCGGGATTTTTTCGTACTTCACACCCTTCTCGTCGAGAAACTTCAGGGCATTTTTGCAAGTGCTGCAGTTTTTGTATTCGTAAATCTTCATGTGCGCTCCTTTATTACCAAGGAATTGTTTCGTCGAGGTGAATAAACCCACCATTCGGGCCGTCGTCGGAAAGGATCGCGAGTTGGGCGCTGGTTTTTACGCCGTCTTCGATTTCCATCGTTGCACCGGCGCCGCCCATGCTGGTCTTGACCCAACCGGGGTGGGCTGAATTCACTTTAATTTTCGTGTCCTTCAGCTCGTGCGCCAAGTGAACGGTAAAAGCATTGAGCGCCGTCTTTGAAGCATTGTAAGCAAAGGCCTTGCTCGTGTAAATCGGCGAATGGGGATCGGAGTGCAAAGTGAGCGAAGCGAGAATGCTGGAAAGATTCACGATTCTTCCCGCTGCCGATTTGCGGATCAAAGGTAAAAGGGTTTGGGTGAGTGCGACCACAGCGAAAAAATTCGCGTCAAAGGTCTCGCGCAGGATCTTTTCGGAAGTGCGGCTGGTGGTGTTGTCTTTACTTGCGTCGAGCATCACGCCGGCATTGTTCACCAGGATATCCAAGTGGCCATATTTGCTTTCGATGTATTTGAACGCGGCCTTTTGATCCTCGTGATTGGTCATTTCAAGTTTAATGACATCCGCTTCGATACCGTCCTTTGCCAGGGCCTTCGCGGCTTCTTTGCCCTTAGCTAAGTCGCGCGATCCAAGGATCACGTGCACGCCATTTTTTCCAAGTTGGCGGGCCGTTTCCAAGCCCAGCCCGCGATTGGCGCCGGTAACGAGTGCGATTTTTTTTGCATTTTTCATTTTAAGATCTCCCATTGTGTCTTAACCGATTTCTCTTTTAACATCCGCGATCACATCCGATAGATAAATTCCTCTAAGGCTCTCTTCCATCGCTCGTTGTGTTTTGTTGAGCACTTTGCCCATCACATTCTTAATGTTGCAACTTAAGTCGCATTGACGACGTTCAGGGTACTGGTGGATTGCAAAAGCCTTGGGCGCTTCAACCGCGTTGTAGATCTCGAGCAGGCTGATTTCTCTTGGGCGCTTGACCAAACTGCAAGCTCCGCTTTTGCCGGTCGAGGTGTGCACAAGGCCCGCTTTTGAAAGCTTGGAGAGCACGCGCCGTACAAAGCTGGGATTCGCATAAACGCTGGCCGCTAATGCCGTCGAAGTCATGGCTCCGCCGGGCTTCATGCCTAAGCCGCTCATCATGTGAATGGCGATTGAGAATTGTGTGTTTACGGCAGCCATGCGTCGGTCTCACTTCTTATTGTTACTTTAATAGTAACTTATTGGCCGGTCTAGAGGATTTTTTAGTTTTTGTTAAATGCTTGAAGATATTGGGGGAGGCCGCGCGTCACTGACGAGAGGCTCAAGCGTGGGGCCTCTAATGCGAATCCGGGATTCGACATCGATGGCACAACTCATGAGCCTTGCGCGCAGCAGTGATGCGTATCCGGGTTCCACGAAGCCCGCCGGTTGGCTCAATTTCTTTTTTAGCTCTTGCTACGTGTTGCGTATCCGGGTTGAGCCGAATTTTTTTTCGAAGTGCAACACATGGAGCAAAAAACGCAAGGCCAGGTGAAGTTCCAGTAGACTCTTTAGTTACCAACACCTGACCTTGCGTCAGCGTTATATCATTCAAGAGCTGCATTCGCTTAACAAAAGTTTTTCGTTTATTGCGCGAGAGATCGGGGCAACCGTTTCGCGCGAGATTCGACGTAACTCTAATATGGCATCGGATCATTCCATCAGTTGGAAAGATCTCTCAACACAAAAATCTATTTCACGCATCCATATTGCTCTTGGGAGCGCGGAACAAACGAAAACATCAACGGTCTTCTTCGCCAATATCTTCCAAAAAATTGCAGCTATCGGAATCTTACAAACGACTACTTGCG
>CAZVOP010000002.1:0-90602 GCA_964628445.1 uncultured Pseudobdellovibrionaceae bacterium
ACCGGTCGTCGGCATCATCATGGGCAGCCAATCGGATGCGCGCGTGATGAAAGAATGTGCGAAGGTTTTAAAGGACTTCGGCGTGAAGTTCGAAATGAAAGTCGTCTCCGCACACCGCACGCCCGAATACATGGTGGAGTACACCAAATCGGCGCTGACCCGCGGAATTAAAATCCTGGTTGCCGGCGCCGGCGGTGCCGCGCACTTACCGGGCATGGTGGCGTCGATGACTTCACTGCCGGTGATCGGCGTTCCTGTTTCGATCAATAAATTGAACGGCCTTGATAGTTTATTGTCGATTGCACAGATGCCAAAAGGCGTGCCGGTTGCTTCTGTCGCGATCGACAATGCTCACAATGCCGGACTGCTGGCTGTACGCATACTGGCCTTGCATGACGAAAAACTCGCGCGCGGCTTGCAAAAGCATCAAAAGCAGATGAAAGCCAAAGTGCTGAAGAGTCAGGATCAACTCAAAAAATTTTTTAAATAATTGGATCTGATACTAATGAACCGTCTGCAGCAGCGACGCGCAATCCATCGAGACATCAAGCCGACTTCCGTCGACAACGATCAATGCTTCCTTCTGCGAAAGTTCATGAAACGGCTCGCGTAAGCTTTCATTTTGCCAAACGAAATTCCAAGCGGCTGGCGTGGCTGAAATCACCACACGCAAATTTATCGCGTTATGAATGACGGCCATGTCCATCAGATACTGAATCAGAAGTCTGAACTCTGAGCTCGGCTGTGAAGCCAAACCCAATTCATTTAAATTGACCCGCAAGATCGTGATCCCATGCGCGTACACGGATGACGAAACGTCCTGTACTGCCACATCAAATTGTTCCAGCCACCTGTAGAGTGCGTCTTTCATCAATGGGAACGAATTTCCAGACTCACTTAAGGTGGCGCCCCTGTGCATGACCATCTGATTTTCCATCGCCAGCTCATTTAAGAAATCTCGGTAGGAGAGTTCGCGCAGCACGCCGGAAAATCGTTTGCTCAGATCAGTAACGGCCTTGCCGAGTTTGGAGTTGGGCTCCTCGCGCATAAGCAAAATGGCGTAAGCCCCTTCGGGGTATAAGATATAATGACTGATCACTTGCAATAAATTACCGCGCTCTTGATGCAGTCGTTTATCCAATGATTTATCGGCTTTGGTCCAGGCATGGACCCACAGATTGCGTTGTGTTTCACTCGTCATCAGCGGCTTTTCATTGGCAAAACAACTAATGCCGAGGTGAAGTCCGACTAAACAAATGGCGCATATCTTTCTCATAATGGATCACTCCGAAACGTTCTTCATATCCCCAAAAGGGAATGTGCGTCAATTGAACGAAGAGAAGAATAATTACAATTCGTTAGGCGATATTCCGAAACGTTAAACATGATGAATATAGATGCCAAGGAAACAATCGTGCTGGCGGAGGACTCGCCTCCTAATCGTAGGATTCTCGCTCATCTCTTAACCAAACTCGGCTTCAACGTGGTGGCATGCGAACATGGTGAAGCGGCGCTGGCCGCTCTGAATTCCATCGAGCACGCAGGCGTCGTGTTGCTGATCACCGACATTATGATGCCGGTGATGGACGGGTTAAATCTCCTAAGCAAAGTGCGCGAAAGCGAGAATTGGAAAACGCTTCCGGTCGTTTTGATCACCGCAGTCTCCGAAAACGAGTACATTACACGCGCGAAAGATTTGCATGTAAACGGCTATATTTTAAAGCCAGTCACATATGAACGGGTCCGCGCCAAGATGGCCGAACTTTTCCCCAATAAAAATTTTCCTAAATTAAGTGCATGAACGAAGCGAAAAAGATCCGCCCTCAGTTAACTCAAGAATCCATCATCGCCAAGCTCGATGAACTGCCGACACTTCCCGTGATCGTCTATGAGTTAAGCCGCGTGATCAATGATCCCATGTCCTCGACGACCGACGTTGAAAAAATCATGGCCAATGATCAAAGCCTAACGGCCAAAGTTCTGCGCTTGGTGAATTCGGCTTACTATGCGATTCCCGGCGGCGTGACATCGCTTTCGCGCGCGGTCGCTTACATCGGCTTTGACACCATCAATCAGCATGTCCTTCCGGCGTCTATCTTAAAAGCCCTCGAGACCAAGGGCCCCTCCCCCTACGACATGAACGAGTTTTGGAAACACTCGATCGGCGTCGGCATCGCCAGCGAAACGATCGCTAAATTTGTCAGCCATCCGACCCCGGCCGATCTCTTCACCTGCGGACTTGTGCACGATATGGGCAAGGTCGCGCTTTACACGATCGACGTCGAAACGATGCTCGGCGTGGTGGCGCTCGCCGAAACCAAACAAATTTCTTATCTTGAAGCCGAACTCCAAATGGAACTTCCGCCGCATACCTTGATCGGGCAGTTGCTCGCGCGCAAATGGAAGCTTCCGGCGACGATTCAAGCGGCGATCACGCATCACCATCAACGAGAACCCTCTTTGCGTTTAAATTTAAAGGACGAGCTTCACCGCAATGTCGACATCGTCCACTTGGCGAATCTATTGGTGCACGCTTTAAAGTTTGGAAAATCCGGACACTCGCAAATCTTGGGTGCGCCAAAAGACGTTCTTGAACGCCTCACCATCGATCCGATTAAGCATTTCAAATCTTTACTCGCGGAGATCAAGGCCAACCTCGACAAAGCGTCCGATTTTTTGCGCGTGCTTGGGGGCAATTCGTGAAAAAGAGCGCGCTTCTCCCCCATCTTTACCAAGCCGTCGCCGAAGGGGCGATCTCGGGCATCGTGGTGTTTGAGCGTTTAAGCGGCGAGTGTCTGTTCATCAACCGCTCGGCATCGGAACTGCTCGGCACCGAGACACCGACGCTTGAAACCCTGATACCGGCCTGCGAAAAACCTCCGTTTAAAAGTTTCGCACAAGATATTTTATTGGGTGACGGTCTTTATCACGATATCGTCATCAACACCGCGGCAGACCAGCCCTTCATCGGCAACCTCGGGGTGCGTCTACTGGGCGTGGATGGCCACCAAGCTTACTTGCTTATGCTGCAAGATGTGACGCTACAAAAAAAATTGCAGCGTGAAATTATGGCCAAGCAAACCGAAATCAAAGCGACCTTTGACGAAATCATGCGCCAGAACCAAAAATTGCGCGACTTGGATTTGGCCAAGGATCGCTTTATCGCCCTGACCACCCATGAATTGCGCACGCCCCTTTCGGCGATGGTGGCGTCGGCGGAAATTTTGAAACTCGGCCTTTACGACACGCCCGAACAGATGCGTGAATTCATCGACATGATTTACGATCAAGGCCTGCATTTACAAGACCTGGTGAATGACATTCTTGATTTCGCCAAGATCCAAGCCGGTAAGATGGATTTTTATCTCGAAGAAAGCGATCCGCTCCCCTTGGTTGAGGGGACCCTACGTAACTTTGAAAGCATGGCCGAAGGATATTCGGTGAGCTTGTCGGTGGACCGGCCAGCGCGCCCCTTAAAGTGTTACTTCGACGAATTGCGCCTGCGCCAGGTTTTATCGAACATGATCAACAACGCGATCAAGTACAACCGGCCCGGCGGCAAAGTCCGTATCCATTTCCAAGAGCTCGGGTCGGAAGTCAAAATTCTGGTCGAAGACAGCGGCAAAGGTATCGAGCCCGATCAATTCGGCAAAGTCTTTAACGAATTTGAAACCATCGGAAATGTGTCCCAACACCACAAGGGCACGGGGCTTGGAATGCCGATCAGCCGTAAGATCATGGAAGGCATGGGCGGTCAAATCGCCTTTGAATCCGTGGTAGGCCAAGGCTCCACATTCTGGGTTGGAATTCCTAAACAAAAAGTACTCAGCGCCGATTTCTACCGGCCGCGCCCGGGAAAATCCGGCGACCTTATCGCGTCTTAATAGAGCAGGAACTCGCTGCTCTCCTCAGCCCAGGATTTTTCATCTTTGAGCAGCGATTCATCCCATTCTTTGATCGCGGGGTTTTTATCCGCCACCCACTCACGCAAGCCCGAATGACCCGACAAAATATCGATCGGCATAAGCTTTTCTTCGTATTCGTAGGGCGGATTGCGCCAAACACTAAAATCGGGATGAATCCGTTGAGCGCACTTAAAAAATAAGTTCACCAAACGGTACGGACGGAACAACTGCGGATTATAGAACGGTCCATCGACATGAACCTGCAGCGCCGAAACCAATTCGCCTTTAAATTTATGGAAAGTCGGCTCATAGTACGCAGGACGAAGTATGCAGCCCTTCATCCATTGCGGGGCCAAGGTTTCCATTTCCTTTAAAATTTTTGCGATATCAAACTTCGGTGCGCCGAAAACCTCGAGCGGCACGGTCGTTCCCCGGCCTTCCGAAACATTCGAGCCTTCAATCAACACCGTGCCGGGATAAATACGGGTACAGGAAACCCGCGGGATATTCGGCGAAGGATTCACCCAAGAAACATTCGGCCAGCCGTAATGGGGCACATCTTTCGGGCGATAGCCTTTCATCGCCACGATCTCAAGATTGATCTTCATCTTTTTGTGATCCCGGTACCACAAAGCCGCCTCGCCAAGCGTAAGGCCATGGCGCATCGGCACCGGTGCCGCACCCACGAAACTTTCAAATTTCATGTCGAGGATATGCCCTTCTATCTCGCGACCCGCGGGATTGGGCCGATCGAGCACCCAGATTTCCTGATGGGTATTTTGCACGGCATCCATCATGTAAAACAAAGTCGTGAGAAAAGTGTAAATGCGGCAACCGACGTCTTGCATATCGATCAGCAAAACATCCCAGCCTCTCAACATCTCCGGCGTAGGCCGGCGCACCTTCCCGTACAAACTGTAAACCGGAATTTGATGGATCGGATCAAGATAGTCTTCGCTCTCGATCATGTTGTCTTGTTTTTCACCGCGCATACCGTGCTGCGGACCAAAGGCCGCGACCACGTTCAAACCTTCTTTTGCCATCAAACAATCGAGCGAGTGCTTGAGCTCTTGCGTGACGCTGGCCGGATGGCCCAGAAAAGCCAATCTTTTGCCGCGCAGTTTTTCGGAGAGATCTTTTTCGCTTAACAGACGTTCAATGCCGAATTGAAACATGGTTCCCCCTGCCTATAGCTTAGGGGGTATTCAAGTACGCATGCAAGGCGGGAATTTGATCCTTTAAGAAGGGAAGCAAGGTCATGATTTTAGTTTGGCGCTTCGGCGTATAGCCCGCCGGGTATCCCCCGTGGACCAAGCGTTTTTCGAGCAGTTCTTCGGAGCTTCCGAAAACCGCCGGCCCGAGCGGCCCGTCCATTTTTGGATTGCTGGAATGGCAGGCCGTGCAATGAGCCTGGTAAAGCGATTGACCTTGCCGCTCTAGAGGCACAGGAGCGCTGGGCTTCTTGGTGCAAGCGACGGAAATAAAAAACCCAAGTAAAACGACGATACGCATGGAACTGGTTTAACACTTTTTTGCTTCAAATGACCAGCGAGATAATCTGCGAACACACCACGCCAAGGCTCTCAACATAGAGCATTTGCCGGGGATGATGGCGCTCTAAGCGGACACTCATCACGCCCAAGAAATCGCCCTGGCGAAACACCGGAAAAATAGCCATGGCTTTAAAGGGCATCCGTTTCAATCTTGGCGCGTGGTCGGCAAAGATTTCGGCGCTCTGCACATCGGGGATCAACATGGGCTGAAGAGTTTCGCGCACCTTTTGTATCTCCGGATAATCGCAAAGTGAAATCCGCAAGCCGTGCACCTGAAGATCGTCGTGTGAGGCCAAAACCAAACCGCAATCCGCGTTCAAGCATTGAATGAGGCTGGTGCGGACCCCTTTAAGACTGGAATTGATTAAGCGCATGAGGTTGAACAACCCGGCCTCACTATAGAGCTCCCGCTTAGCTTCATTCAACAGCAAGCTCATAAAATGGAGCTCTCTTAATATAAAGGGATCTTCCAGTCGCCCTCCTGAAGTCGGTTTCTCTTTGGACGCAGGCCAAATGGCGCGAAGGGCTTGGGCATTCGAAAATGGCTTCATCAAAAATCCGTCGGCACCCGACGCCCGCGCCTGTTCCATCGCCTTCCACGGCCGCTGATCCGAAGTCACGATGATCTGCGGAGGCACCGACAAGTTAAGAACTTTTATATAATCCAGAAGATCCAACACGTTGGTGTCAGGTAATAAAAAATCGGCAAAAAGGGTTTCAGGACGCCAATCCTCGGCTGAGTGTTTGGCCTCATGAACACTCGCGCAAACGCGCGCCTCAAAACCATGATCCCATAAATAGCCTGAAAGTTGGTTGCCATGAGAAACATCGGGGTCGGCGATCAAAACACGGGGGCGGGCTCTGAGCTTGTACATGGAACTCAACGGAGCAACGAGCGCGCCGCCTTATCTCGAATGGAATCCATTGTCGGCTGTGAACTCTAGACAGCTTTATACAAAGCGGACAGGGCGCATAAAACATGCGCCCTCCGTCTCAAAATGAGATTTTAGATAAAAACGGCGTTCAGAATCACAAAAGCCGCGGTCAGAAGAAATCCGCAAGTGATCACGCCCTTGATCGACGTCATCGGACCGTTCTTACCCCAGATAGCGTTGGCTTCGATCGCACCGATCAACACCAAAGCCGCAATCCAATAGGCCGGCACATTCGACTGCTCGTTCACCACAAAGCCCAAGTGCTGCGCGCCCACCATGAAGAACATCATGGGAATCGAGAACAACACATTGGTGCGCGAAGCCACGCCTGAGCGCGCGCCACGTGCCGCGACAGTTGGGTTCGCAGATCCACCACCGGCCACGGTCACCGCATTGGCGATGATCACTTTTTGTGCGCGCCAAATAATTCCCCACACATTAAGGAACATCAGCGTTGCCATCAAAGCGCCGGTCAAAATGTTGATCCAATAAGCCGTCGCGAGATTCAATCCCCCCGCGCTGCCTTCTTGATGCATGCGGATCGAAATCATCACCACACCGGTAATAAAGGTCCACAAGGCGGCATAACGAAACCACCACATCACGCGCGGAACCAGTTTTTGCGTCACTTGTGATTTGGCGCCCGCATCGGTCTCGGCGACAAACGAGCCTTGTACAAAATTAAGATAATAGAGCAAGCCGATCCAAAGAACGCCGAAGAAAAGATGCATCCAGCGAAATACGAAATGGAGGCCGGCGAAATTGCCGTCCATTAGACTAGCGATCATAAGAAAACTCCTTCTTACACTTCAGTTTTGTTTTTACTTTTCTGTTGCTGGGCCGTGGTCGATGAGTCGGTCAATTGCTCAGGACGAGCTTTTGGTTCCTCTTCACCTTCCATTCCCTTTTTAAAACCCCGAATCGCATCTCCGACGGATCTTCCAAGGCCAGGCAAACGCGACGGTCCAAAAAGCAGCAAAGCAATACCAAAAATTAGAACAAGTTCCATCGGACCTAAACCCATTGAATCCTCCACGAGATCGAATGCTTACCAGCAACATTAGCGTTAAATGCGCCGAGGTTGAATCGTTCTCTCATCTCTTACAACTCTTCGCGTTACAAAACCTGAATTTCGTTTCCGCTCAACAGCATGGCTATCACGATCAATGCCAGCGCGACTCGGTAATAACCGAAATACTTCAGCCCATAGCGCGAAACCAAGCCGACAAAGAGTTTAATCGATACGGCACCCACGATAAACGACACAATGTTGCCGTAAAGGATCGCTTCTATCTGTGCCGGGTTGAGCGTCGGCCAAACCTTAACAAGCTTCAATAAAGTGGCACCGGCCAAAGTCGGCACCGCCAGAAAAAACGAAAACTCGGTCGCGGTTTTCAAGGTTAGTCCCTGATGAATGCCGCCCCAAATGCTTGCCGCCGAGCGCGACACCCCGGGAATGAAGGCCAAGCATTGAAAAACGCCAATCTTGAATGCTGAACTTTTAGGCAATTCTTCAAGCCGAGGATGGACCGCGTTTTTCTTCAAAACCCAGTGGTCGGTCAAAATCAGCAAAACCCCGCCGATCAATAGCGCGATCGCCACCACCCACACATTTCCAAGCAGCACATCGATATGCTTTTTGACAAGCAGCCCGATCACCACGGCCGGCAAAACCCCGATAATCACATGCGGATAAATTTTGCGGTTCAACACCAGTCTTCGCCAATACAGGACGACGACGGCAAGAATCGCTCCGAACTGCACCATCACGGTGTAATCCTTAACGAAGGAATCTTGATTGATGCCCATAACCCACGAACTCAAAATCAAATGTCCGGTGGAAGAGATCGGCAAATATTCGGTTAAACCTTCAACGACCGCGAGGAGCAAAGCTTGAATAAGACTCATCCCCTAAGGATCAGCCATTCTTGCCGATAAGGCTAGCCCCTACCGCGGAGCAAAAGATCAAGACCGCGCCAAGGGATTCGCTAAGGCCCATGGTCTCGCCCAAAAAATAAGCGGCGAAGATCAGGGCGAAGGGCGATTCGAGCAAAAAAAGCAGGCTGCTCACGGTCGGCGACAAATGCGCTTGCGCGCGCACCTGTAAGAAGAACGCGATCACGGTCGAGCCGATCACCAGTACGCCAAGCCCGATCCATGCGGTAAGCGGCCATGCGCTCGGGCTGGTCATATTCTGAAGCGGCTCGAAAAAAATCACCGGCAGGCAAAACAACGCGGCCCATGCGCTCTGATTGATATTGAAGACGAACGGCCGTTTGACTTGGGGACTTACGCGGCCAAGCCAGTAAATTTGCACTGCCGCACCAAGAGCACATAAGAAGGTCAACACGTCGCCGAAATTAAGGCTCTCAAATCCCACGTTCACAATAAGCGCCGTTCCGGCAAGCGAGGCGATCACGCAGAGCCACAGTTTGAGCGGCAGCGGCCGGCGGTGCATAAAGGATTCGAGCAGCGGCACGAACACAACATATAAAGTGGTGATAAATCCGCTCTTGGTCGCGGTCGTGTAATGCAGACCCCAAGTCTGCAGATAAAGAGTGACGGTTAAAAAGACGCCGGGCCAAAAACTTAAGCGCCAATTAGAGAGAAAATTTTCGCGCAAATCCGATTTGAGCAGAAAAAAAAGAGCGACAGTGGACGCCAACGCAAAGCGAATAAATGAGAGCTGAAAAGCCGACATGACTTCGAGCAGCCACACCGTTCCGATAAAACCAAAGCCCCAAAGACTTGCGGCAAAAATAAGTTCCGCCGTCGAGATCAACCTTTGGCGTTTTGCATTTCTCACCTCCGTGGCGCCCTTTTGAGCCAACCTTTACGGCGAAACCAGGCGAAGATCACGATCACCACCAAAGCCATGAGCGTGAGCGCCGAAAAGTACCCGTAAGGCGATTTGAGCTCCGGCATATATTCGAAATTCATTCCATATATGCTGGCGATAAAATTGATCGGCAAAAAGAAACAGCTGAATATGGTCAGCACGCGCATCACTTCATTGGTGCGCCGTGAAGCTTCGTTGGTGCGCTGCGAGGCCAGGGAAATATGCAAGCTCAGTAGCGAAGAAATACTTTCAGTCGTCTCATCGGCATAAAAATACAGGCTGTCGATTTGTTCACGCGCATTTTGAAAGTGCGGCATCAAAACTTTCTCGGCATTTTCCATCATGTGATTGAGCGGCTCGAGGGTCGCGCGGAGCAGTCGTTTAAAAACTGAAATTTTACGTTTGAGGTAATAGCCCTTTTGCATGCGGAATTTTTTGTTGGTTCCGGCGCCGAAAATTTCTTGCTCAAATAATTCCAAGTTGGCCAGGCACTCCATCACCGGCTTTTCATAGCTGCGAACGACCTCGTTCACAATGCTCGAAAGAATGTGTTCCGTCGTCACATGCGGGTCATTCCCTGCCTTTGGCCGCCATTTTTCCAGCAGGGCCTGCAAGAAAGGCTGCTCCCTGCGGTGAATGGTGATCACGAAGCGATCACTATAAAAAATGGCGATCTTGCGGGTCAATTCCTGCACCGTATCGGCTTCCGCGGAACAATCGGGATCGTAAACCCTCAGTACGACGAAGCCCACCTCGTTGATCATCTCGTATTTGGGCAAATGCTCGGGTTGTAAGCAGTCCTGAACGCTGGTCGGATGGAGCTCGTATTTTTCGGCGATTTGATTGAGCATTTCCGCATTCGGATCGCTGATATCCAACCAATGAAAGCCCTGGAAGTCGATGCGCGTCTGAGACATCCCGAAATCATAGTTGCAGTTGCTTAGCCACTCAAGCTCTACTATCTGGGTTATTTAAGGGGGAATTATGTTGAAAATAATCTTGGGTCTAGCCGTTTCACTTTCGGGTCAATTTGCCTTTGCTTCCCCGCCCGAGCCAAAGCAGGAGATGATCTACGACACCCGCAACCAAATGTGGCTGAATCCCGATGAACTGGCGATGACCTTTCAAATGGGCGACACCGTCATCTTGGGCGAGCAGCACGCCACCGATGGAAATAAAGACCAAGACGGCGTCAAGATCCATCACGGCAATCAAGTGCTGCTGATTGATTTTATGCGCCAGCGCGCACTTCCCACCTCCGTCGGCATGGAATTTTTTGAGTACACCAAACAGGCCACGGTCGATCAATACCTGAACGGCAAACTTGGCGAGAGCGATTTTTTAACCGCGGTCGGCTGGAGCAGCGGCGATGCCTACGATCTCTATCGCGAGCAAGTGCTTGCGCCGCTAAAAAATCACGGGACCACTGTGGCTTTGAATATCCCGCGTTCGATCAGCGCTAAAGTCGGTGTGGAAGGGCCGGATGCTTTGAGCATGGATGAGCGCGCCATGCTTCCGCCGATTTGGGAGCGCGGATCCGCTCCTTATTTTGAACGCTTCAGCCAGGCCATGAACGGCCATGTGGCACCGGCGCAAATTGAGAATTACTTCTTAGCGCAGTCTTTATGGGACGACACCATGGCTTGGAATGTTTCGAAATACCGAAAGCTTGAGCCAAGGGATGTGTTGATGATCATTGTCGGCGAATTCCATGTCGAGTTCGGTCATGGCTTGCCGGCGCGCCTTGCGCGCTATGGCGTGGGAGACGTGTACACCGTATTGCAGACTGAAGTCAGCGATTGGGAAGATGAGACTTTGGAAGCGGCTGTGGCGCCCGATCCTAAGTACGGACCGCGCGCACGATTTATCTGGGTGTATCTGCCGTAAGATCTCTTTGTTTTGTTTCCTCGGGGGTCTCATGGATTGCATGAGCCCATACCGGAGGAAATATGAACGCTCACGATTTTAATCATCAGTTCGCCGTCCGGGTGAAATCCGAAAGAAAGATCACCAACGAAATACTGAAAGACATTTTGTATGCCGAGGATCATAAGATTCATCTGCGGCTTGGGTACTCAAGCCTATTTAAGTGGTTAACCCAAGGCCATGGATATTCCGGCTCGTGTGCGCAGCAAAGGATTGAGGCGGCAAGATTGCTTCGTGTCCTGCCCTCGATTTCGCAAAAACTTGAGCAGGGCTCCACGAATTTATCGGTCCTTGCCCGTGCGCAGGCAGTTTTTAAAGCTAACGAAAAATTGACCGGCGAGAGGCTTTCAGTTGAGCGAAAACACGAAGCCATTAAAAAGATCGAGAACAGGTCGACCTTTGAGGCCGAACGCGTGCTACTGGGGATGTTTCCCGAGGTGGCTCTAGCTGCTCGGCCCGAAACCCGTAAGGTCATCAACGAAGATACGGTTCGGGTGACCAACGACTTGCCCATTGAGACTTTGGATATTTTAGACCGGGTTCGCGAACTGCTGTCGCATAAAATCCCAGATGGTTCTGGCTCCGAAGTTCTATTTTATTTGGCCAATTACTTTTTGGATAGGGAGGATCCATTACGGAAAAATACCGACACTTCTGTATCAGTAAACCGGCGCGTCAAAACAAAGTCCGTGTCGCGGCCCAATCGCCGAACGACGATTCAAAAGGCGGAAGGGCGCTGCGAATACGTCGATCCCGTGACCGGGAAGGTTTGCGGAAGCACATTTCAAGTTGAAACCGATCACATTCGGCCAAAAGCGAGGGGCGGTGGAAACGAGGCCGAAAACTTGCGTTGTCTTTGCCGTGCGCACAATCAATTCATGTCGGAACAAATATTAGGAAAGCGACAAGCCCATCGTTGGCGCAATTCCTAAAGCAAAACCCCGTGCAATAAAATATTGGCCACCGAAAAATAAATCACCAAACCGGTGACATCCACCAAGGTCGCGACCAAGGGTGCGGAGGCCGTCGCGGGATCAAGTCCCACCTTACGCAAAATAAACGGCAGCATCGAACCGCTCAAGCTGCCCCACATCACCACGCCGACCAGGCTGATCGAAACGGTCATCGCCATCCAAAACCAGTGTTCACCAATGGAGGTTCCGAATTGCGCTCCCACCACCACGCGCAAAAATCCAATAATTCCCAGACACAATCCAAGAGCCAATCCCGCGCCCAGCTCACGCATCAGCACCCGCCACCAGTCGCGTAAACGGATTTCGCGCAAAGCCAGCGAGCGGATAATCAACGTGGTCGCCTGAGAGCCCGAGTTGCCACCCGAACTAATAATTAACGGAATAAAAAGCGCCAAGACGACGGCCTGGGCGATCTTATCTTCATAACGGGCCATCGCCGTCGCGGTGAACATTTCACCTAAGAACAAAATCATCAGCCAGCCGGCACGCTTCTTCACCATTTCAACAAAGCCGGTCTTGAAGTACGGCGCATCGAGGGCTTCCATACCTCCCAACTTCTGAATGTCTTCGGTGACTTCCTTTTGCACGACATCGACGATGTCGTCATAAGTCACGATCCCCTTCATCCGCCCGGCCTCGTCGGTCACGGGAAAGGCCATATATTGGTGGTTCGAGAACAACGCCGCCATCTCTTCGCGGTCCATCTCTTCTGGGACCAAAACTAAATCCACTTTCATGATCTCGCGGACCCGTTTGTCGGGCCGGGCCAACAGCAATTCGCGAAACGAAACTACGCCGAGCAGCTTTTGCTCGTAATCCAAAACGTAGGCGTAATAAATGGTTTCAACCTGTGTACGGGCTTGAGCGCGAAGATAACGGATCGCCTCTTCCACGGACATATCGGGGCGCAAACGGAAATAGCGCGGGTTCATCACGCCCCCGGCCTCATCCTCGGCATAAGCCATCAAGCCCATCACCTCGCTGCGCGAAGTCTCATCCAAAAGAAGCAGAATTTCCTGGCGATTGTCGGGCGGCAAATGCTGAATAAAGTCGGCGGCGTCATCAAGCGCCAGCAACCGTACCCAGGATCTTTTCTCCACAAGAGGGAGGTCTGAAATCAATTCGATTTGCTCAATCGGCCCGAAACTCAACCACAACTCTTCTTGATCCAAGCGCGCAAGAGCGGCGAACTTCTCTTTGCGAGACTCCAGATCGAAATCGGACCAATGCTCTTTGAGTGTATTGATATCAGACCAGTCTAGCTCACTTGCGTCGGCTTCCATGTGCGGGCGGTCCCTTATGCAATTTCTAGAGTCTTACAAAGTCTTATCTATTTCGTACCGCCGCGCAATACCAAGATCAAGCAAAAGGGAGCGGCCCGCTTGAATTCAGCGACCCCTTTGGTAAGACTTCAAGACTCACCAACGGAGGCCGCCCGTGAATCGCGCGAAATGGCTAACTCTCTCGACAGTTCTTATCCCCGCTCTCCTCGTCTCGGCCTCCTGTCAGTCAGGCGCAAAGAAAGAACGCGAACCCGCGGGCAGCTCCGAAGCCGCGAGCAATTTGACCTGGACGGATGCCCAAGCCCGTAAGGCGCGCTTAAGCCATGTCGAATACAAGATACGCGTGAAGCTCACCGCCGAGAACCCGATGTTCGAGGGGCAATCGGAAATCCAGTTCGACCTCAAAGACAACTCCAAGCCGCTGCGCCTCGATTTCTTTGAAGGTAAAGTCGGCGCCCTTAAAGTGAACGGCCAAGTCGTGGGGCCCGAAGCCAAAGCGAAGTACTGGATCGATCTGCCGGCCAGCGCGCTTAAAGCGGGCGCGAATACGGTGACGATCGACTTCAGCCAAGAGTACTCGCACCAGGGCCAGGGATTGCATAAATTTACCGACCCCCAGAGCAAAGAAGTTTTTCTGTACTCGCAGTTCGAGACTTTCGACGCCAATCGCTTTATGCCGTGCTTCGATCAGCCCGATCTTCGCGCCGCCTTTACCCTGACCGTCGAGGCTCCACAAAAGTGGGAAGTCATCTCCGCCGCGCGTGAGAACAAAATCACCAAGGGCGAAGACGGCCACCGGGTTTGGGCTTTTCCCAAAACGCCCCCAATCTCGACCTACCTGTTTTCACTTCATGCCGGCCCCTACAAAGTTTGGCGCGATAAGTTCGAAGATATTCCGCTGAGAATTTTCGCCAGGCCCAGTATGGCCAAATTCGTGCGCGCCAAGGAATGGTTCAAATACACGAAGCAAGGCTTAAAATATTTCAATGCCTACTTCGGTATGAAATATCCATTCAAAAAATACGATCAGTTGCTGGTCCCCGAATTCAATGCCGGCGCTATGGAAAATGTCGGCGCCGTCACCTTTAACGAACGCTTCTTATGGCGCTCGCAACCCACGCGTGGGGACTTGCGTGGACTGGCCGGCACTGTGCTGCATGAAATGGCGCATATGTGGTTTGGCGACATCGTGACCATGAAGTGGTGGAACGACTTGTGGCTGAATGAAAGCTTTGCGACCTTTATGGCGACGATGGCGATGAGCGAAGGCACGGAATTCAAAGAGGCTTGGCAGGATTTCTTTATCAATGAGAAAAGCTGGGGTTATTGGGAAGACAGCTTGGTCACCACTCATCCCATCGAATCGACCGTCAACAGCGTGAAGGATTCCTTCGCCAATTTCGACGGCATCACTTACGGCAAAGGAGGCGCGGTTTTAAAACAGTTGCGCGCATTCATGACGCCGGAGGCTTTTCAAAAGGGAATCCAGGGCTACATTAAAACTTATGCTTTTAAAAACGCCGAGCTTAAAGAATTCATCGGCTCCTTGCAGGCCGAAACGCCGCGCGATCTCACGCAATGGTCGGAGCGCTGGCTGCGCCAGAGCGGCACCGATAAAGTCGCCGGCAAATGGAACTGCGCGGACGACAATCTTGCACAACTTGAACTGATCGTGACCCCAAGCAAGGGAGCATCGTTTCGGCCGCAAACGGTTCAGACCGCGATATTTCAAGAGCAAAACGGCCGCTTAACCGGCGCGCAGTCTATGCGTGTCGACTTACTCAAGAGCAACCAAATCATAAAAGGTCCGTGGCCCTGCCCCGCTTTCGTCTATCCGAACTTCGGGGACGAGGGCTACATCACGGTTTCACTCGATCAACGCAGTCTTGAGTTCACGAAGAAGAATTTGAGCTCGATTGCCGATCCTTTGCTGCGCGCGATGCTGTGGGGCGACTTGTGGAAGATGGTGCGTAATACCGAAATGCCGCTCCGGGATTATGTGCAAGTATTGAACACCCATATGAGCAAAGAAAATGATCCGTTGATCTTGGGGCAAATTGTTCAAACTATCTCGGGGCGCGGCGGGAATGAGCATGCGACGGTGCTGAACTACTGGCCCGCCAACGATCAAAGTTCGCGTGAAGAGCGCCAGACGTTCATCACCAAGATGGAAGATGAATTCCTTCGCCGCTTCAATCACGCCAAAACCGGCGGCGACGAACAGCGCTTATGGTTTGATAATTATATGGCGCTCGTGCGCTCGCCAAAGGGCCTTACGAAGTTAAGCGCTTGGGCCACGAAAAATCCCAAAAACCTCGCGAGCGGTATGCCCTTCGACTTGGATCGCAAATGGGCCGTGGTGCGGCGCCTGGCTCGCTACGATCTGCCGGTACCGGATAAGTTTTTAGCCGAGCTCAAAAAAGCCGATCCTTCGGACCGGGGGCTTCGTCAGTTAATGGCGGTTGAAGCCATCAAACCCGACGTAAAGATCAAAGAAAAATGGGTCGGCATTCTTAAAGCCGCAAAACCAACTGTGACTTTTGCAGAGGCCCGCACGGTCTTGCGCTCGCTTTTTCCGATCGAGCAAATCGAGTTGGCCCGCCGTTTCGAGGACGATTTTTATTCGTATCTCAATCAGAATGCGCGTTCCGAGGACGAAATTTTTGTCTCGAGTGTCGCGCGCAGCATGGCGCCTTTAAGTTGCACCATCGACGACTCAAACCGCATGCGCGAATTTCTTAAAGGTGCCGAGCGCTTTTCGGCAAGTGTGCGCAAAACTTTGAAAGTGGATCTTGATGAAGACGAGCGTTGCCAGCGTATCCGCGCGATGAGTTCGCTCTAAGGTTTGCCGATCTGCTGAAGTGCCGCCGTCAGGGCGTCGTCGCCCGCCTTGACTTGAATTGCCGGTGCATAGCCGGTCTTTTCGATCTTTCTTCCATCGCGGAACCGGACTCTCATTGTCGAGAGTGAAATACCGACTTTCGAATTTTTTAACAGCAGCTTTCCCACTTCGCCGTACTCGACCGCGCCGGCGGTGTTTTCACCCACTAAGATGCGCTCATGAAGCCGCTCCAAAACCTGCAGAGTGTTCTCACAACTGGACGCGCAGTTGCGATCGATCAGAATATAAACCGCGGGCTGAAATATTTTGTCTTGATCCAAAGACGGCGCCGTCACACGTTCGGTGTAGTGCTCGGGAAACTGATGTTTCTTCGCCCTGTTCATCCACGATAAAATTTCTTGGCGCCTTTGTTCGCTGTTATCCGAAATCGGCTGCCCCGAAGCTTTAAGATGAAGAGCGCTCAACACCAAAGCGTTGGCTTGCAAGGCGAAAGCCTCGGGCGTTTGGAAAAAAGTGCGGCTGAGTTGCGGAGTCGGCAAATTCACATTGCCCTCAGCGCCAAAGAGCACGCGCGCCAGCTCAAAGCCGAAGCTGTCGTCGCCGCCGGTATTGCCGCGCAAATCGAGGATAAACGGACGGTTTTCCGCACGCAGTTTTTTTACCTGATCTAAAAATCCATTCCAGTGCTCATCGGCGCGCGGCCAGAAAGTGGGAAGTGCCAATACACCGGTGCCGCGCACGATTTTAAAAACCCAAGTGTCGGCAGGGGCGACGTTGTCCCCGACTTCCCCTTTTGCCGCTGCACTTCCGCAGGCGCGAAAGTCAAGGCTGGCACGCAGATGGGCGTCGCGAACGCCCGCGAAAATTTTCGCCAGACGCGTGCAAAATTCCAGCGGTGTCGATGCTTGCGGCGTGATCTTGCGCAAATCCCTGGTGAAATCAGGACCGGCGTAACCTTTGCGAAGCGCCCTGGTGAGAAGTTCAAGGTCTTCTTGAACTTCTGCAGCGGTTATTTTGTCCGGCTTATTGAGGCTTTGCTCCGGGCTGAGCAAGAGGTCCTCAGCGCGATTGGATCCCGCCATCACTGGCGGAAAGAGAAGCGCTATAAAGATAATCGCGAATGCATACACGGCCCACCCCCGGGCTTGAAGGTGTGCCTTATTTACCTTAAGGAATGCAATCGCGAAGGAGGCCCTGCGCGCAGCGTGATTTGATCCGTTCCGATATACGCGAAAATAAGTTCACGTCTTTACTCTGAATTTGAAAATTGCCGGTGCTGCTTGCGCCAGCCAGTTTGCGCGTCGGATCTTGTTTGCCTCCCGGCAAAAAGGCACTGAGGTCCAAGTTGTCCTCGCTGTTGTGGGCGTAACCGCCGCCGTAACTGTAACCACCGCCGCTTTCGCCGGATTTCATGTTCATGCCGGCTGCCGTGCTTGAATACCCGCCGCCGCCGCGCTCGCCTTGAAACTCGATCTTTTTACCGCCGCCGGGGACCGCGCCGCCGCCGGTTGCACCACTACTGCCGAGCGAGGCCGCTCCACCGCCGCCGCCGCCGGGCATTCCACCGCCGCCATTGGGAACACCCGAATTGGTGACCGCCGCTCCCATTTGCGCGGCCGCTTGTTCAACCGATTGCGGAGTCATACTCGACGCGTCGGCGGGATTAAAGCTTCCACTGGAATCTTCTGGCTGCGACGACGAGCCCGAGACCGACTGATTGGTCCAAGCATTTGCCGCCGCGACCTGCGCACAACCCGCGATGGCCGGATTCTGCGTGCAATCCTGCAGCGCCGGCAATGGAGTTTCGGCCGTCGGCTGAGTTTCATTTTGCTTCATCATCTGTTGCATCATCTGCATCATGGCCATGGGATTCATTCCGCCCATGCCGCCTGAACTGCTCGCTCCGGACTTGCTGGATTTGCCCCCTGAAGTGGAGTCCGTGCCATCCTTTTTTGAACCATCGACGACTTTCCCAGCTCCAGAGTTGTCGACCATGCTTTGTTTAAGCTGAGATTCAATAGTCGAAGGATCTATACTTCGGCACTCGGAGATCCCCTTATCTGCCAACTTTTCCGTTTCGGCTCCGCAACTTGTACCATTGACTGCAGCATTGACAGAGGCTGCACAAACTTCACGTGCTGCTCGACATGCACCGGCCATCGCTTCGGCAAGGATTTTCATGTTTCCGGTCATTTGTGAAGTATCTGCTCCGGCGCCTTGAACAGTAGCGTCGCCTTTAACGCCTTCTGCGATTTGCTTCATGACGTCGACGTAAGCCTTTTGACCGGCCGCGGTCCCATAATTCGCCATACAGCGTTCAACCGATTTATTCGTGCCTGCATTACAACAAAGTCTCATGTTGTCTTGCGCATGCGAAATATCTCGCCGCGTACCTAATTTATTCCATTCCTGATCGGCATTTACCGGTGAGCTTGTACAAGTATACGGGCTTGCACTAACCTCATCCCTACCGAGATTTAATTTGGTATAGGACTCCTGGGCGGGCCCGCACACTTCGCTTGAACCGCACGCATTTCCATTATTTCCAAAAGCCGATTTGCTTCCATACGTAGGTTGAGTCGCAAACGCATATGCGGGCGACAAAAGAGTGAAAAGCACCATGGTTCGCGCGAGAGTCGGGATAGTTCTTCGCATCCTTAAATTGTACACAACACTCAGGGGTTTTCGCGAGCCAGACCTGCGTACATGTCCCAATCTGAGACAGGGGTCTAGGTCAGCCGTCGCTGGAATCGGTATAAATCCACGGCGCGCAGGTATAGGGATCCGAGGAGAAGGAAAAACGCTCGTAGTTCTTCCAATATAGGCTCTCCATTTGCGAGACCACGCCGGGCTCGTCTTGCGCCAAATTGTGCAGTTCTTGAGGGTCTTTTTCCAAATCAAACAAAAATCTTTCCGAGTCGCCCATGTTGGCAAAATACTTATATTTATTCTTATAGCGCAAACCGCGGATGGTGTTGTTGCAGTCCCGACCGATCACCACATCGTCATGATACTTGGCAAGATGCCGCTCAAAATCCGAAGGCGAACTTTTGTCCGACATCAACTCGCGAATGACTTGTGCCATCGTTTGATAATTAATTTGTTCCGTAATCTTTTTCTGAAAGTGAAAGCCGGGGAATTTTACCGCCAGCGGCACCTTGATCGCCTGATCCCAAAGCGAAAGGCCATGGGTAAGCTCATCGCGTTCCATATGCATTTCACCGTGATCGCCGGCCACAAACAAAATGGTGTTCGCTTGCAAATCCTTGTCGCCGTAAAGATTCAAGACCGGCTCCAAAAGCTTATCCAAAAAACGCGCGTTACCGTGGTAAATTTTTTCCAACAAACGCAGATCGTCGGCGTAGCCATCGCTCGCCTTCCAGTCCGCCAAATATTTCGCGTTGGTCATTAAGCCCGCCAGTGAGTAAAGCGCCTTGTCGGTTTTCGCGATATGTTGCGCTTTCACGGCGGGATGCTCAAGCGCATGGCGGGGATTATTGGCAAGTAAGAGTAAAAAAGGCAGTTTTTTATAGTACTTCGCCGGATGGCTAAGATAATCGTTAACCTTGTCTTTTTCCTCTTGGCTTAAGAAATAATCCCAACCGGAATCCGAATTGAATCGATCGATCAAAGGAAAATGCATGTACTTTATATGGGCCACGACGAAAAATGGCGCGTCTTTCGCCGCCATGATCCGATTTTTCATAAATTCCAACGTGGGACGCAAATCTTTTTCGAAGTCATTGCTATCCACGAATTGACCGCGGAAAATCGGGTTCCAAACCTTCTTTATAGGTACGCGCAATAATTGTTGAAGCTCGGAAAGCCCTAAGAGCGAATAGCCCGCGCGCGCAAAAAAATCAGTTTCAATTTCCACTCGGGTGTAACCGAAAATGGAAGTCCAGCTTAGACCATTGATCGCGTTGTCGAACACGAATGTACTTTGCTTAAAAAATCGCTCAATATTGGGCATGAGATCGGGACTTTCGCCGCCGTAAGCGGTCAACAAGTTCCGGCGTAGCGAACAAAAACTGACAATCAAAATATTGGGCGGCCGGAAAGTCATCTTCCGAGTTATTTCCAAGCTCCGAAGCGCGAAACCAAAGCTTGCGATAATCACGGCGATCAGCAGCAGAACCTGAATTGCTTTTTTGTATTTCATTTCGAATCTCGCGCCTGCAACAGGTCGCGCGAGATCTCGATCAGTTTATCGGAGAGCTTATTGATCTGCCCATGTTTGGCCCCTTTGATTTTCGAAAAAACCCTGAACTCCAAAACAAATTGGGAAACTGGATCGTAAAAATTAAAATAGGAAGACCAATACTCGAGCTGATCATAAGAGCAAGCGCCAAAAACTTTACGCCCGTTCGCCCCGGCCAAAACACCCTTGACCGTTTTCCCGCCAACTTTAAAACTGAACGGTCGCGGCTTTAAAGTTTTGTCGCAAGTGATGACGTCGGTGATTTGACCTTCATAAGGATTGCGGCGCGCCGCGAATATATTTTGGATATTGGCGAACTGCACTTCACACATTTGTGTAGCAGCATTCTCATCTTGGATTTGCGTGCCCCTGGCCTGCACTTCAAGATCCGGCCCCTCAAAAACCGAACTGAATCCGGCTGCGCCATCCGATTTCGATTGGGCCTCATTGGTTTTTAAATGAAAGCGGTGATTCAATTCAAAGTGAGTGGCGGGAATAGTTTGCGAAAAAACGCCGATCGAGAAAATCAAATATGTGAGGATTTGAAGTGGCGGCATAAGCGCAACCATACCCGAGGGCCAGGACCGAGTCTACTGTTAGCCGCCGCCCCGGCGACGACCGCCGGCGCCTCCACCATTACCGCCGCCCCGTTGTTTCCCGCCGCCAGCGCCTTGGCCTTTATGCTTTCCCATTTTATTGCGGCCGCGACCCGCTTTTTGCCCTGCCCCAGAAGCATTTGCCCCTGCCCCGGCATTGGAGCCCGAAGCCACGCCGTTCTTTTTGCCGGGCCATGTTTTTTCTGCACCGCCGGAGGGAGCATTGTTTTTACCTTCTAATGGCGGAAGTCCTCGCGCCACGCGTTCTTGGATCTCTGTTCTCCAGGCGGGGTCTGCTTTAATGGCACAGCAAAGCTCGTTCACATTTTTCAGTGCGGACTTTTCCCAGATTTTATCGTCCCAGGGATTAATCAGAAATCGCCCGTCGCTGAGATGCTTTTCACCATTCTCGATCCATACCTTCTCTTCACTCATCAGATCTTCGCGGCGCTGACTGATCGCCAGCAACGGGTTGATTTGCGCTTCGAGCTTATTGGCGCGATTGAGAAAATCTTTTTCGGCGCGCTCGGCGGCGCTCAAACCATCGATGCGCGCAGTGCTTAAATAAACCTCGATCGCCGTGCGCTCGTGCGAAGTCAGCTCCGCCGAAGCCGCACCACTAAATAAAATGAGTATTGATAAGAGTTTACTGCCCGCCACTGGCGCCACCGGCATCTTGCTTATTCGTCGTGGGACCCGAGTCTCCGTCCGGAGAGTTCACGTCATCCTCGCCGTCCGGGAATTTTTGTCCGGCAGCACCACTCGCCTCGCCGGCGCGGCCGCCTGAGCTACGCGGAGAGCTTCGAACCTGGGTGATACCCGCACAGGCGGCCGCTGTCGCCATACGCAGACGTGTAAGCTCGCCCTTACGTTTATGCTCCATAATCTCCGCGGTGCTCGTGCGCTGTTCGCGAATCTTATTGCCGATAAAAACCCGGCGTTTTTCAACAAGAGCATTTGCTTCCAAATATTGTTGCTGATCCAAAGCTTTAAATTTCGCTTCGAATTCCTCAAGCCGCGTATTTAACGGCGCGAGATAACTCGCTGAGGCCGCGCCCGGGCCGCTGAGTTTTTGGTCGATGTAAGCTTTGACTTCCGGACTAAGCTGGACCGGCCCACAGGCCACCGCTCCCCCCGGTTTAGAGAAATAGTGAAAAGCGAAGTACCCGCCCCCCACCAAAACCAAAATGCCAAGTAAGATTTCAAGACGTCCAGTCTTCAAAATGATTAACCTCAGTCTTGAAGTTTACATAGAAGGATGTCGCCTTTGCAACCCGAGCAGGACCTTAGTTCCCGCCGCCGGCTGGTCCAGCGGGTCCTGCCCCTCCGCCGCCGCCGCCAAATGTCGGTGCTGGCGTAATGATCGGCGCATTGTAACCAGATCCTAACGATGGCCCTGATCCGCATACCCTCTGACAATTGCATTTGGGCTGATTGTTGTTATCGAATCCATCCATGTAAGCAATCACCGCGATACCTTTTTGTGGCCCTCCAGGGCACGTGACGACTGGGCAATTGTCAGAAGTGCCATAGCCTTGGTCGGTGACTGCTCGGGTCAAATCGCATGAAATCTGCTTGTTCTCCGCGACAACGACATCGCATTCCTGCAAGTGACTTGTCGTATCAAAAACACCCATGATGGGAATAGTGCGTGCGCGAAAAGCACCGCCGAGCCACGGGGTAGAACCTCCCGGCCCACTAAACTGAATTACTACGTCAAGCGGAATGGCCCGCCAAGTTTCGCCATTATTTTTAACGACGTTCGTGACGGAAGGCGCCTCCGGAGTGCCGTCTGAATTGGTGTCGCGAGTCTGAATCTTAATACTGGAAACATAGAGAGCGGGCGTGATTCTGTTGTATTGCGCGCCAGTGAGGGGGTTGACTGATTGCTCCGCCGAAACTAGCCGGGTGGCGACGGCATCCGCCTGAAGATTCCAAAGTTGCAACATTTGCACCGAAATCGAGTTGGTCGCGACAGGATCCCATTGGATAGGCGCACCATTATAGCTCGCGCGAATGGCGTGATCGCATAGACCTTTTTGCGCCAAAACCCCCTGAACAAACCGTTGCAAGTTGTCCGTCTCACTCTGAATACTTGCTCGCTGCATAACGCGAGTCATGCCTTCATAAATGGAAGCCAAGGTCGCGGCAACAATGCCCATAACGGCGACGGCGATAAGGACACCGATCAGAGTCATTCCACGTTGTGATTTCACATTTACCTCATATGCTTTCCAGGGCTTGGTGTCAGTCATTTCTTTCATGGAAGAAGGCAAACGTTCGTATGAAATAATCCTTTTGGGGCTGGACCTGAAATGCAGCGTTCATTCTCAGTGGGGCACTGATCGTGCACCGGCTGCGTGCACGCAGGCCAAGGACCAAGAGGCTGGGCGGTCGGATCCTGTTTCCAAATAAAAGGCCAGCGGCCACAAATTCTTTGGCAATCGCACAGCGGCTGGCCCGTGCTCGTAAAACCTCTTAAAAAAACCACACTCCCCAGATCCTTGGGCAGCTCTGCAGGACATGTCGCTGGCGGGCACGCGGCATGTCCCGAATCAAAGTTAGCCCGCTGTTGATCAACCAAAGTATTGCCCGAATAACATTCGCTTTGGCGACTGCCTGCGATGGAATCGTCACAGCGGACAATATTATTTGCGATATCCACGACAGCGACAAAGGGAATGATCCGCGGCTTAAACGCTCCCCCCATCCATTCCGTCCCCGGGATCGGTTTATTTGCGCCGTCGACCGGCCCGCGAAACTCAATCCTCAGTTCTGCCGGAACGTTGACAAAATCTTGGCCCTGAAATTTTACTTTTACCTCAGTTGCTGGATCCGGAAACCCGTCGCCATTCAGGTCTCGCGTCTGCAAAGAAATCTTATCGATGAACAAGCCGTCGGTAATCTTATTGGCTCCAGCAACTGAAGACGCGACAGCATAAGGCGCGGAAATACTGTCATTCATTACAACCATATCTATAGTTCTTTGAGTGTAAGGCTTCGGCCAGTTGATCAACCCCCCGCCCGAAGTTCTCAGCGCATTGCCGCAAAATAATCTTTGCGCCATCAAATCCTGCACCTTCTTTTGCAGATTATCGACTTCACGTTGCATGGAGGAGCGTCTCATGACCTTGCCCATGTTCTCATACATCGTGGCCAAGATCAGAACCAGCACGCCGACAATGGCGACGGAGATCAGCGCGCTGATGATGCTCACGCCGCGATTTGAGCCCAGATTAAACTTACTCAAGTATTTCACTGATCGGCTTCCCATCCGGAACGTAAGTTGGCTTCACATTCAAAAGTTTCATCACCGTGGGATACTGCTCAATATGACTTATTGGCCGCTTCATTTCATAGTTTTTCTTAACACCTGGACCAACAATTATAAAAGGCGTCCATAGACCCTTTTCCTGATCCGTCAAAATGCCCTGCTTGTAACCCGCTTTAAGCGAGCCCACGAAAACCTTCAAATCCGACGTCACGTCTTCAATCCAACCATAACCGGCCCGATTGGCAACCACCAAATCGCCGACGCGCTCCGCAGGAAGCCCCCAATCTTTAGCTTCCTCGCGAGTATGAATCGCGGCTAGCGGTTTTTCACCGTCGGCATCCCTTAAATTTTCCAATGCTTCGGCGACTTGCGCACGAAATTTTTTATATTCCGCACCCGACGCCGGCCAATAATCCCCGCCTAAGCCTTTTGGGTTTACGAAAATGTGATTCATGTTGAGAAACACGACGCGTGTTTTATCCCAATCAATGCGCAAAGTGTCGGTCGCGGGATCGCGCGAAAATTTCAGCCAACCTTTGCTGGCAAAAAAATTATTGAGGCGGACTTCATAATTCAACGGCACCGCGCCATGATCCGAACTGAGCACCACATAAGCCGAGCCGTCCCGGGCATCCATGGCCTGGCCGATCATCTCATCGACATGCCGGTACATCGCAAGCACTTCGCCCCACAACTGCTCACGCTCGGACTCTTTATAGCTTGCGTATTTTTTAGCGTGTGGATCCAGCGCTCCCATCCACCAGCGGCTGGTCAGCATTTGGTTCGGCGAATAAATGCTTTGAATGAAAACATCCTGCCGGCCGTTTTGCAAAAAATAGTTCTCAGCCTGTTTGTGCCAGGCAAAAGACATCTCCGACTCTTCAAGGAAGGTGGCTTTGTCTTCATCAAAATAAATCAGCTGAGGGGGGAAATTATCGACAAAATCAACCATGGGTCCCGCCGCTTTATGCAAGTCCTCACTGATGTTATTCGGCACGGCGACGCTTTCATTCAACCCGTCATACAAAACTCGGAAACGAAAAAAACCTTTTTTGCCCAGCTTTTCAACTTTCACCCGGGTTTGAGTGGGAAAGGTAAGGCTCGACATATCCTGCTCGATGCCCAACCTTTGCGGCATGTCCATCTGGTAATTCTGTTGCAAGCGATAAACTAACTTCAACTCGAACCAGCTGCTCCAATGGCCCTCGTCCAAACTAAATAATATCTGTTTTTTATCCAACGAGAACACGGCGCGGTCATAATTTTCGACACCGTCATCCAAGGTGTCGATCAAGAGCGCGAATAAATCCGCGTCCCAGCTGCGTAAGTTCACCTCAAGAGGGGGCGAATAGCTCTTGGGCAAATCCATCGCCCAGCCTTCTGGCTTGCGACTGCCGATGAATTCGGTCAGTTTTTTTCCGATTTGGAAAACCTTGTCGTTCCACCCTAAGTTTTCGCGAAAATCCACATCGTCATTCGAATGAAAAATAAGATTGGGGAATTCAACGCCCCACCCGCCCCAGCGGCCTTTGACCACGGCGCCGCGGGTCAACTCGGGCGGAGTGGATCCGGGAATGGAAAGCAAACTGACGACCCAGCCCGCCTGCTCGAGCGTAAACCAAAACGGGTCCAGGGTTTTGGCGACGGAACTAAAGCCTGTGCGCGGAACGATTTTTAACGGATAGCCAGGAACGCGGATCGGGCCGTCGGCGACGCCGTGACGAATCGGCATCACGCCGGTGAAGAGGGTCGCGAAATTGACTGGAGTGTGACTGGGAAAAACCGGGATCGAATAGCCGTATGAGCCCTCATCCATCATGCGCTTGATGTTGGGCAGCTTCCCCTCTCGCGCCCATTTGAAAAGCTGAAACAAATCCGGATCGGCGCGCAGACCGTCGGGCACAAACCAATACAGCTTCCATGAGCGAGTCGGCCCGGGCGCCTTATGTTGCCGCGCAACAATAATAATGGAGATGCCGAGGAGAAGACTCCCGACTATGATGAGCAACCATCTTTTCATTTGAAGGGTCAGCATTGCTTAAACTTTTCTCTCTGCCGATTGTCATCGGCATTACTCTTGGGATCGTCTTTCCTTACCAGTCCATGTCGATGGTTTGGTTGAGTTCGGTGTTTTTAGTGCTCTTGTTTCTATTCAATACTTTGGCCATCGATCCGAAGCAACTTTTCAAGATATCCAAGAGCGAATGGCGGCAATCGTTAGTGACGATGACGCTGATCTTTCTCATCTTGCCCATGATGCAGGCGGCGGCGGCGTTAACTTTTTTAAAGGATCGGGATTTTGCCCTGGGCGTCGTGGTGGCCAGCTGCGCCCCCTCGGCTTTGGTGATTCCGTTTTTTTCGCGGCTACGCGGCGGCAACGCGCCTTTGGCGCTGGTGAACGTGGTGGCCTCTTCGTTGATGTGCCCGGTGATGATCGTCGCCGTTCTTTATATGACCGGGTTGAATTCCGTGTTTATCGACGTGCGCGCCCTTGGACTTTATCTGTTCGCGCTGACGGCTCTCCCCCTGCTGCTGAGCCTAATTCTGATCTGGTGGAGACCGAAGATTTCCGCAACTGTCGCGCCAAGCTTGCCGTACCTAAATTCTTTTTTACTTGCCGCCCTTATGTTTATCTTGGTCGGCTGCTCGCTGAATCAATTCCCCATCCGTCTCCTTTGGAGCGGCGATTTATTGCCTCTGCTGGTCTTCTTCGCGCTCACCGAATTTGGGATTTACTTTGCGGCGCATCAGTGCGCTAGACTTTTTATTGGGTCCTCCGACAGTGAGACGATGGCTTTAAGTCTGTCCACTCGAAATTTCGCGGTCAGCGCCAGTCTACTTCTGTTTTTTTATCCCAAAGCCGCGATTCCGTCGGCCATCGGCCTGATGATCCATGCGGGATTTTTCCAATGGCTGGCCCTAAATAAGAAGAATGACAAGGCCGCGAACTAATGTGAACATCTTTGCAGTGAACTCAAAAATACTTGGAGTGTGTCCATGATGTCTCGTTATTCGACCGTGCTCGCATTTTTGATGCTTTCCGCCGGCCAAACGGCCTTGGCCAAAACACAAACAGTCAGCGTCTGCCTGCCGGCATTTCGCGAAGAACTGACGACCCTTGCCGTATTGGCCGCCGAAGACCTCGGCTCCTTCTCACGCCAAGGCATAAAGATCGACATCAAGCTTAAAGGTCCGCTTGAGCGCGAGCCCTATTCGATCAAGCAATCGACGCCCGATCTCGGCATGAGTGACTTAAAGGTTTCGCAAAATGTCGCCAAAGGCCACTGCGACTTCGGAACAAGCGTCGTCGACACGATGATCGTGGCTCCCACCGATATCCTTGAGGCCACCGAACCGGTTCTGGTCAGCTCCTACAATAAAGATTACGACACTCATCTCGTCGTCGCGAAAAACTCGCCGATCAAAACTTTAAAAGACCTCAAAGGTAAACGCATTCGCATGGGCCAAATTCCAAACGGCATGGCTCTTGACGGGTTATTGAAAAAAGAGGGCCTGAGTCTAAAAGATGTGGAACAGGTTCACTTCGTTCCCGTGACGCAAGTTTTGGCCATGCTCGAAAACGGGAAGCTCGACGCCGCCATCACCTATGTCCCCACCATGCCTTACATGTTGGCCAGCGGAAAAGTCCGTGTATTGAGTCAAAATTTGCTGGGCAATTTGACCGGCGAGCCGCTTCCCCACTCTTTAATCGTGGTGAACAAAAAATTTCGCACGAAAAATCCGGAGCTCTTCAAGAGTTTCATGACGGCGCTTGATGAGGCGCAAAAGCATTTCGCGCGCAACCCCAGTCAGATCGCGGCCACCCTTTCAAAACATTCCAAGTTCTTACGCGCGGGAGAGTGGAAGCTCGATCCGGTCGTGACCGAAAGATCCGGCGCTTATATCGGCAAAATCAATTTAGCGGATTTGACGAAGGATGAGCCGGCACGTTTGCAAGTGGCCAACGGGGTTCGCGCTTACACGGGAAAATTGAAAGCCGCGAAATACTTTGAGCACACCAACGATCTCTCGCGCTGGTTTGGCGCAAACGTCCAAGCGGCGCTCTAATCCTCACGGCAAGATTCGTTAAAAAGAGGTGTCGTGGCGCCATAGGCGCCCGGTAGCTTCAATTGAAATTCATAGCGGTACCAAAGCGTAAAATTCTTTAACCGGGTCTGGTTTATCCGCCACCATTTTTGACAAAAGTAATTCGCCAATTGAGCCCTCACCTCGGGCTTCAATGATATCCCGCCATGATAGCGACTTCGTACAAACGACAGCCAACGCGAGTTCGGCAGCCGGCTTGCGTAATTCTCCGGCCTAGTGAAAAGCGGAGGTTCCGCCTTCATTGTGAAGAGATCCACTTTATCGCCGTTCACCGTTTCTCCTTCGGCCACATAGATCCCGGCTTCGGGCGCGGGCGCCGGCGAAAACATTGTCCAGCGTTGATCAAGCCCAAGCGTGCGCACAAGTCTCGCGAGAGGGCGGGGAAAATTATCTTTGTAGTCAAAAAGCGTATGAAAATTCCAGAACAGCAAAATTAAAAATGAAGCCGCCGCCGCAGCTTGGATCAGCGGATCCAGCGGACGCAAGCGATCTGTCTTCACGCACATCCGAAACGGTTTTAAGATCCTAAACGACTCCAACTCACGCCAAAATTCGCCGGGCAACAGAAGCAATAAAAAAACGATATCGAAAAATCCGAACAAACCGATACGCAGGCTCATTACGAACAGCACATGCATCAATGCGAACGAAAAGAATAAAAATATTCTGAACGGAGCGAAGAACCAGGGGCTAAAAAAGAAAAACGGGCCGATGCGCTCCAACAGCAACACGCCGATGGAACTCAATTGCAGAATCGGCAGCGGAAGATTGCCCAGTTGATGCCCAAAGGCCGAGGTGAACGTATCCCCCTTCAAGGCGTTGTAGACGCCCAAACCTTGGATCACCCAAACATCAAACGATTTAAAAAAGCCGGTGAACACATAAATAATAGCGATCTGCCCTAGCACGCCCGCTGAGGCGAAGCTGGTGAATTCCGTCGCCTCGTCCCCGGGCTTTCGCCCCACCGGCAAAAAGAGGGACCAAAAGAGCATCACCAGCATCAACTGATCGGCGCCGAAAAAAATTTCCGGCGTGCGTAGCGTAAAAGAAAATAAAATAGAATAGGCCACGACCACGGAGAGACGCGGAAAAAAATTGCGGACTAAGTTTATCCCGCATGCGGCCAGCAAAAACCACAGAAACAAAATATACCCGTATGCGGTGGAAACACTCAGTAAGCTTGGAAAAACGGGAGGGTTTGAAGCCAAGCCCCCATCCGATAAAAAATCCCAATTGGCCGGCAAAAAACTAAGAGTGTGGAAAAGCAACGCCACCCCAATCCCAATGCGAAACAGCCGCAAGGACCGGTAATCGATGGAAAAGGCGCGCTTCAGACGGTGGTGCATGTAGACTTGGAACCTATGGCGAGATCCGGCGCCAGTAAAGTAAAGCGGATGACTCTGCGCTTCAGCAGGCCAAACTGTAGTAGAGTGGCCGAATGTCCTCGAGGAATTTGCAACTTGGCGTCGCGGAATTCGCGCTTCCCGTACCCCGCATCGGCAGCATTGAGGCCTACTCAGGCTTCGGGCCCCTTCCTAACGTGGGCGCCGACATCCATGCCGCAATCCAAGTCGAGCGCATCCGTCTGCACAACGTTTACGTTCCCGAAAAATGGATCAGCCACACCTTCACGCACAAAAAGTATAAAATCACCGTCGGTGGACGCATGGACGGTTATATCCCGGGCCTTCCGCCACTGATCGAAGAAATCAAAACGGCCTATCAACTCGACAACCTGGCCAAAGCACTTGAGCGCAATCCTTTCCACCCCTACCGTTTGCAACTGCAAACTTACGCTTACCTGCATTACCTGAACACCGGTGTACTGCCCGCAACCCGCTTGCACATGGTTTGCGCGCGCACCAAAGACAGCAAGGATTTGCACGAACCGCTTGAGCTCAAACTTTTTGAAGAGTGGCTCGGCCGTAGGCTTGATGAAATCGTGAGTGAGGATGAAGCCTTTGAGAAACTAAAACAGCGGCGCAGGAAATCCGCAGCCGGTTTTCAATTTCCGTTTAAGCAACCCCGTCCCGGCCAGCCCGAGTTGATCGCGACCATTGAGAAAGGCTTGGGAAAAAACGGAAAGCTTCTCTTGCAAGCGCCGACGGGCCTTGGCAAAACCGCGGCTGTGACCTTTCCCGTTTTGAAGGAAGCGATGGCGCGCGGGCAAAAGGCGGTCTATGTGACGGCCAAAAACAGCCAGCACACGGTCGCCGAGGATGCGGCCCGCCGACTTCAAGAAACCGGGGCTAAAGTCAAAGCGCACACCATCCACGCCAAAAGCAAAATGTGTTTGAAGGATGAAACGCTCTGCAATCCCGAGTACTGCGAATTTGCCAAAGACTATTACACCAAAGTGCACGACAACAATCTGCTCGAAAAGCTGCGCAAGAAAAAAAATCTCAGCGCCAAAACTTTTGCGAAAGTGGGCCGTGAATTTGAGGTCTGCCCGTTTGAGCTTCAGCTCGACACTCTCGCGCATGCGGATTTGGTGATCTGCGATTACAACTATGTGTTCTCACCGCGCAATATCATGGGCCGCCTCACCGCCAGCGGCTACGGCAAGACTCAGCCACCGAACTTGATCGTGGATGAAGCGCACAATCTGCCCGGTCGCGCCAACGAATATTTCTCGGCCGCTTTGAACGCCGGCGAACTCGATGCCTTGGTCGCCCGGGCGACCCATCTTACAGACGAGTTGCAGGAACAAATGAACGGGATCAGCATCGCTTCAAGATTTCGCATCCGGGCTTGCGCGCCTGAGGGATTTGAACACCGGGCTTCGAAAGTCGACTTCGATCCCGAGGATTTTGTCGAGCTCCTCGCCCGGTCGCAAGAGCTGCTCGCCAATTATCTGAATTCCGGCATTGCACTCATGCGCCAAGATCCGGTGCTCACCTTCTGCAACAATATTTCGAATTTCGCGCAAAGCTTGCTCAATAAAACCGATGAGTTCTTCTGCACCTACACGCCTGAAGGGCCGGCTCTTAAGGTCACCTGTTGCGACGCCTCGAATTGGCTGCGCGAAGTCTATACCCAGTTCGCCAATACCGTGGCCTTTTCGGCGACCATCAAACCGTTCGATTACTACTCAAAAATTTTGGGACTTGAGGGCGAAGACCTTACTACCGCCGAATTTCTTTCGCCGTTTCCAAAAGAACGAAGGAAGCTCCTTATTATCCCGCAAGTTTCCACGCGCTTAAAAGACCGTGCCGACAACTACGGCAAAATCACATCGGCGATCGAACGCATCGTGGCGGTCAAGCCGGGGAATTACTTCGTCTTCTTTCCGAGCTTCGATTTCCTCAATAAAGTCGCCGGCCGGCTTTCGCTTCCCGGTTTTGAAATTCTTCTCCAGCCGCGTGAAATGCGGCGTGAGGCCGTCGATCAATATCTCGAAAAATTGCGCGCGCAAGAAAGGCCCACGCTGATCATGGCCGTGCAAGGCGGCGTCTTCGCCGAAGGCATCGATTATCCGGGCGAAATGTTGATCGGTGCCATCGTTGTCGGCCCCGCCCTTCCCACGTTTGATTTCGAACGCGAACTCTTACGCGAATATTATGAAAGTAAATTCGGCAACGGCTTCGACTATGCGTACACTTTTCCAGCCATGGCGAAAGTCATTCAGAGCGCCGGCCGCGTGATCCGCTCAAGCCAAGATCGCGGCCTGATCGTTTTGATGGACCGCCGTTTTGTGCATGCGAATTATCTGCAATCCATGCCGCTCGACTGGGGGATCGATCAGCCGCAGAATTTAGTTTCGACCTCGATCCTCAAAGATATCGAAAATTTTTGGCAAGAAACTAAGGAAGACATCTAAAGGCGGCAAGCCAAGTGTCCCAATCACGCGAGCTGTCGCGTGCCGTAAACCCCTCAACACGCAGCGCTTGCCCGCTGTGCTTGCAAAAGACAAAAAGATAAATGGATCTCTTCGCGAACTCTTCGTCGGCACAAACACCGAAAGTGTTTCTTGCAGTGGCGGCGGCTTGAATGCGCAAATAAAGCGAAGTTTCATTTTCTTTCTCTTCAATCTTCGGCCAAAAACGTTTTGGGCAGGAGACGATATTGCTGGTCATGCCGGGATAAGGCGATTTCTCTTCGCGAAAAAGACTGCGCATCAAAAAAATCTTCTGACTCATTTGAATTCGTGCCAGCTCTTCTGTCGTGTGGCGAAGTAAGCGGACTTTATACTCGGCATCGTCCGTACTCGCAGAAAAATCCTTATGCAAATCGCCATGCAGACGCGCTTCTTTTAACTCAGGAATCTCGACGGGCCACTGGACCTTTGCGCTCCTGAAGCTCCATGCGAAAGGCAAAGCCGCGAGAGCGAGCACAATACAAATCAGCTTGATGTTCCTAGACCCTATTGCTTTCATTACCGGGCAACGTATATGATTCTTCACCAGCAATGAAGCTTAAAGAGATCCGATTTCTCATCATTGATTGTCAAACCACCGGGATGCGGCCGAGCGCGGGGCAAATATTGGAGCTGGCGTGGTCTTTAAGCGATTCGGAAAATATTGAATCCAGCCTGATTGAACTTGACGGTAAAAATATTCCGCCGCGAGTGAGCGAATTGACCGGCATCACCGACGCCGATCTCAAGGACGCCAAACCTTTAAAAGAAGTCTTCGCCGCATTTTCCGACACGCTCCATCAGATCGACAAGCCGGCCGTGGCACTCATTCACTATGCGCAATTCGAGCGTCCCTTTCTTAGCGATCTCTTTCTCAAGCACGGGATCCAGGAAGTCCCCTTCGAAATTTTGTGTACCCATCGCATGACGAAAAAACTTTTCCCCAACCTGCCCAGTCAAAATATCCGCGGCACCGCCGGTTTTTTCGGCGACCCGGTCAGTGCGATCAAACGCTCCGGCAGCCACGTGCGCGCGACTAAACAAATTTGGCAAGGCTTACTCGCAAAGCTCAGCGAACAAGGGATCGAAGATCTTCCCGCGTTAAAAGAATGGCTCGGCGATAAAACTAAAGTCACTAAAGGCAAATACGATTACCGTATCGAATCAAGCAAACGCCTGAATCTGCCCGACGTTCCCGGCGTTTACCGTATGCTGGCGAAAAGCGGCGAGATCCTCTATGTCGGCAAGGCCACTTCGCTCAAGAGCCGGGTGAACAGTTATTTCCGTGGCAAGGCCGGCCGCGACCGCCGCAAACTCGAAATGCTGGCGCAAGTTTGGGACTTGAACGTGACAGAGTGCAAGTCGGCCCTCGAGGCGGCCCTGCTCGAGGCCGACGAGATCAAAAAACACAATCCACCTTACAACGTGATGATGAAAAAAGGCCGCCGGCACCTGGTGTTTTACGCCAAGGATTTTTCGGCCGTATCGCGCACCCAAGACACCGAACATCCGCTTGGGCCGTTTCGTAACAGCAATTGGATCGAACATTTACGCGCGCTGAACCGTTCGATTGAAAGCGGGTTGTTCGAGCAAATTTTCTTCGACTACGTTCCGCCCCTTCAATTGCGCGAGGCCTTTTCTCTTTTTTGCCGTACACACGACTTATTGGAGAGCCGAATCCGCGGGGTACGCTCACTTTTGGCCTTCGGCCTCAATTCTTACCGCCGGTTTGAAGAGCCCGAAGACGACGTCGATACGGACGGTGAAGAAGAGGAAAAAATTGACGTCGATCATCCCCTCGACGCCGAAGGCCGGCGCCTATTTACCGACGCAGAGGTCGCCGAAAAATTCGAGCGCCTCTTTCGCCGCGCCGGCGCCGAACATTGGCGCGGACGCCATATGACCAGGCTGCTGAACGCCGACGTGATTTATCAGCACGCCGGTGAAGCACGCAAACTCAGCTTCACCCATGGCCACCTTACCGCGCGCGAAGGGAACCCGGACTCCGCGCGCCATACTCCGTGGCACGATCTCGATGTGGAAACCTTCGACCGCATGTCGGTGTTGCTCTCGGAGCTTGAAAAATATGAACATCGAATTGAATGGCGGGATCTATGATTTTGTTCTTACTTCTCAGCCTCACCGCCGCGGCGGCCTCGGCCGAGCCCAAACTCGACCAACTCAAAATCGATCCCGGTTTTAAGATTTCGCTCTACGCTTATCCGGTAAAAGACGCCAGATCCATGGCTATGGGGCCGGACGGCATCGTTTTTGTCGGCACAAAAAGCGAAGGTTCAGTCTACGCGCTCATGCCGGATAAAAACGGCGACGGCAAAAGCGACGCCATTATTCCGGTGGCTAAAAATCTAAATTCACCGAACGGCGTGGCTTTCAAAGGCGGCGATTTGTTCGTGGCTGAAATCGACCGCATCTTGCGTTTTAAGAATATCGCTAAGAATTTGCGCGCCGCCAAGCCCGAGACATGGGGCCCGTCTTTTCCCGACAAGGCCCATCACGGTTGGAAATACATCGCCTTCGGCCCCGACGGCTGGCTTTATGTTCCGGTCGGCGCTCCCTGCAACATCTGCCTTGAAAAGCCGGATCTATTCGCGGCCATCCACCGTATATCGCCGGACGGCAAAAAAAGAGAATTGGTCGCAAGCGGCGTGCGCAACACCGTCGGTTTCGATTGGTCTCCCTCAGATAAATCATTATGGTTTACAGACAACGGCCGCGATTGGATGGGCGACGATCTGCCGCCTTGCGAGCTGAATCGCGTCGCTAAGAACGGAAAAAATTACGGCTTTCCCTATTGCCATGGAACGGGCGTTCTAGATCCTGAATTCGGCAAAGGAAAGAACTGCAAAGATTATGTTCCACCGAAACACGAATTCCCCGCGCACAGCGCCCCTCTCGGAATGAAATTCATCACCAAAAATCCTGCGCTCAAAGGTTCAATTCTGGTCGCGGAACATGGCTCGTGGAATCGCTCGACGCCGATCGGTTATCAAGTGACCAAGATTCAAATCAACGGCGATAAAGCGGTGAAGGCCAGCCCGTTCTTAAGTGGATTTTTAAAGGGCTCGTCGGCTTGGGGCCGGCCGGTGGACATCTTGGAGATGGAGGACGGGTCCATCTTAATTTCAGATGACGAAGCCGGCGCGATTTACCGCGCCAGCTTATGAAATTAGTTCAGCTTAAGACAAGCGATCGCGGGGTTATAGCGTTCGGCTCTGTTCGAGGATTGAAAACGGTTTCTGTTTTGGCGCCCTCCTGCTAAACGCCTATCCATGACGATATTTCCAGAAGACCCCCGCTCCTATATCCGCCAAGAATACGAACAACGCCATAAGCGCAACCCGGCTTACTCGTGGCGCTCATTCGCCCGCGATTTAAAAATGAGCCCGTCGATGCTAAGCGAGTTCATCAAGGGCCGCTACGGACTCTCGCGCGCGAAAGCGACCTTCGTGGCACAAAGCATTCGGCTGGATAATGCGCACACCGAACACTTTATCGATTTGCTCGAAGCCGGCTTTCACCGCTTGCCCACGCATCGCGAGCTGGCCCGCATGCGCGCCAGTGAGCGAATCTCCCATGCCAGCACCGGGATCACGCGCGAAACTTTGTCGCTGCTGCTGGACTGGACTTATTTTGCGATGATGGAAATCATCGGACTCGAAAAAGGTCATGCCGCACGCAAAGGCCGCTGGCTTGAACCGTTCCGGCATTGCGCTCAAAAAGCCGAGGAAGCGATAGGCCGGCTTCTTGAGCTTAAACTGATCAAAGAAGAAAATGGCGTGTTCTCGCCCTCCGAAGACATCACCGTCACCGGCGAGCAACTGGATGAGGAAGACACGCGCCGTTTGCACTCCCAAGTTCTCGAACTTGGACGCCAAGCACTTGACGGACTGCCCAGCGATCAGCGCGAGGCCATTTCGGTCTTCGGTTCGGTTTGTTCAGAAGATTTTAACGAGATGAAGAAAGAGTTGAACGATTCCTTCTTAAAAGTTTTGAACAAATACGCCAGCCGGCCCGGCGCCGATTCGGTCCATTGTTTCGCCCTTCAAGCCTTTCCGGTTTACAAGAAGGATTAAGGATCGCCCACAGAGGCAATTTTCCCCGTCTCGGTCAATTCGCCTCGGCCTTTTCACTCTGCCGTCGTTTGATTCTTTGTCCCCTTGGAATTAAATGTGCAAACCTATCCTCTTGAGCGGAGGAAAAATGGGATCGGCATATTTTGACGCACATTCATTATGGCAACAATCGGATAAACCTCTCTTCACTTCGCTGAGTGAAAACATTCGCGTCGACACCTGCGTCGTGGGTGGAGGCATTGCCGGCCTCACCACCGCCTATCTTATGGCCAAAGCCGGCCAGAAAGTCGCCGTTTTGGATCGCGAAAGACTTGGGCTTGGCGAAACCGGCCTCACTTCGGCGCACCTGGCGTCGGCCCTCGATGAGGGCTTTGTGAAGCTGCAAAAAGCCCATGGTCATGAAGGAGCCCGGCTTGCAGCCGAAAGTCATTCACGCGCCATCGACTTAATCGAACAAATCCAGCGTGAAGAAAACATCGCTTGCGAGTTCAAACGCGTGAGCGGCTATTTATTTTTGGACCCGCAAAAAGATATCGACTATTTGCTGTCGGAGCTCAAGGCCGCCCATGAGTCCGGCCTGGCCGGAGCCAAACTCTTACCGCGCTCTCCCTCCGTGCTCTTCGATAGCGGCCCCTGCATTCACTATCCCAATCAAGCGCAATTTCATCCGATGAAATATATCGACGGCCTGGCGCACGCGATTCAAAAGATGGATGGCCATATTCTCACCCACTCGGAAGTGACCGCGATCAAAGGCGGAACCAATGCTTTTGTCCGTACCCGCCAAGGATTCAAAGTCGAATGCGACAATATCGTCGTGGCCACCAATGTCCCGATCAACAACATGGTCGCCATTCACACCAAAAACGCCGCCTACCGCAGCTACATTATCGGTCTGCCCGTGCCGCCGGAAAAAGTGCAAGACATGCTGCTGTGGGATACCGCCGATAAATATCATTACATCCGCTTCGTCAAAGATCCCGCGACCGACGAAGACATTCTCCTTATCGGCGGCGAAGATCACCGCACCGGTCAGGGTAAGGATCCTGAAACCCATTTCGATAATCTGCGCCGCTGGGTGGAGAATCATTTCGATATCCCCGCGCGCCCGATTACTCGTTGGTCCGGTCAAATCATGGAACCCGTCGACGGCTTGGCTTACATCGGCCTCAATCCGATGGATGCAAAAAATGTTTATGTGATCACCGGCGATTCCGGCCACGGCCTTACGCACGGATCGCTTGGGGCGATTTTGATCAGGGACCTTATTTTTGGCCACAAGAATCCGTGGGCGGAACTCTATGATCCCTCCAGATTGTATTTTCGCAGCCTGGGAACCTATTTGCGTGAAGCCACGCAAAGCACGATGCCTTACAGCGACTGGTTTTCCGACGGAGATGTGGATAGCCCGCAGCAAATCGAAGCCGGCGAAGGGGCGATCATCCGCGAAGGCTTGCACAAAGTCGCAGTTTACAAAGACGATATGAACCGGCTGCATTGCTTTTCCGCGGTGTGCACGCATTTGGGCGGATGCGTGCGCTGGAATGCGGCCGAAAAAACTTGGGATTGCCCTTGTCACGGCTCAAGATTCGACCGCTTCGGACAAGTGCTGAACGGCCCTGCCATTAAAGAGCTCGAAGCGGTTTCCGACATGACCATTACCGCCGAAGAAGTCGAAGGCATTATTCCCGAACCGACGGTCGAAGCTTAAGCGAAGTTCAGCTAAATTTATCTGTGCCGGTTTTTATTTGTCCTGCCTCTTGATCCATGCGATACCGGGCCAATTCCAAAGGTCCAAGTTGCGAAAAGCCGGTATTGATTTTTTCATATACGCGATCGTATTGCTCTCCAGCATCGCTGCGGTGTACGCGCTGATTCATCTTGGTGCCACTCAGTATCCTGTCACGATCCATCCGGGCCTTCCGGCCTCCGCGCCGGGCACGCCCGGTTCATTGCATCAAATGTTGATTTCCCTACTCGTCGTGATTGCCGCGGCCAGAGTTCTTGGCTCAGCCGCCACGGCTCTTCGCCAACCGCGCGTGGTCGGCGAAATTATCGGAGGCTTGCTGCTTGGCCCCTCTTTCCTAGGCCTGTACTTTCCCGAAACCGCGGCCCTCTTGCTGCCCGCATCGGTCTTCCCGTTCCTGTCGATCATCGCGCAAATCGGAGTGCTGCTTTTTATGTTCACGATCGGGTTGGATTTGGATCTCGATGCTCTTCGCCGCGCGGGACGAACCGCCCTTGCCGTCTCACACGCGAGTATCATCTTTCCGTTCCTTCTTGGGATCATTCTCGCCCTCTCGATTTTTCCGTCGATGGCGCCGTTGGGAGTGGGTTTTCCCGGTTTTGCGCTTTTTATCGCCATTGCCATGTCGATCACAGCCTTTCCGGTCCTCGCGCGCATCCTTAGCGATTTCAAAATGGAGCGCACACCGATCGGCGTGTTGGCGTTAAGTTGTGCGGCAATCGACGACGCCAGTGCGTGGTGTTTATTGGCCTTGGTCGTCGGAATTCTTAACGCCACGGTCGGCGGAGCCGCAGTCACCACGGCGTTGACCCTTGCTTACATTCTTGTGATGCTGTTCTTTATCCGGCCGCGGCTGGCGCGCTTGATCTCCCGGATAGACGGATCCACGGATCGCATTTCCGAAGGCGCATTGGCCTTGATTTTGATGGGCCTACTGCTTTCGGCGTCCCTTACCGAGGCGATCGGTATCCACGCGCTTTTTGGCGCATTCTTTCTTGGCGCCATTATTCCGTATGAAAGCAAAGTCGCCGTCGACTTGACCGCCCGATTGCAAGATCTTGTCCGCGTTTTCTTTTTACCGGCGTTCTTCGCGTTCACCGGACTTCGCACCGAAATCGGTTTGCTCCAATCCAAATCCGATTTGATCCTTTGTTTGCTGGTGATCGCGCTCGCCACAATCGGGAAATTCGGAGGTGCTTTTGTCGCCGCCAAACTCAGCGGCCTCAAGACACGCGAGTCAGCCGTTATCGGCGTGCTTATGAACACGCGCGGCTTGGTCGAGCTTATCGTTTTGAATGTGGGCCTTGATTTACACGTGCTTTCCCCGCGCTTGTTCACCATTTTGGTGATTATGGCCGTGACGACGACACTTGCCACGGGGCCGGGACTTCTGCTGCTCGGCCATGGGGCGATATCGGGACGTAAAACCACGCCTGCCAATTGATTGGCTGCAAATCGTGGCAACTAACTTGCAAATCCAAAGGCTATTGAAGGAGGTCTTCATGGCTATTGTATGGACAATCATCATCGGTTTTGTGATCGGGCTTGTGGCGCGTTTTCTGCTGCCGGGACGTGATCCCATGGGCTTCGTATTCACTTGTTTGCTCGGCGTGATCGGCGCGTTGATCGCTCAATTTATGGGCCAAGCCATGGGGCTTTATGGTCCCGGCGAGCCGGCTGGTTTCTTTGGCTCGGTCATCGGCGCCATGATTTTACTGGTGGTGGCGCGCAGCCTAACCAACAAGCGCGGCGTGATTTGAATTTTATATTATATCCCCCCGGGCCACGCGCGCTGTGACGGCGTGGCCGCCCCTTTGGCTTGAAAAATTTCCCCTCCGTCCGCGTGAGTTAACTGCGCTATGTTGCATCTTCTTATCAAGGAGTTCACATGCGCACGATCGCCCTGGCACTAGCGATTTTATTTTCTGTTTCCAGCCACGCCAATCAAGCCGCCGAGAAAACTTGCGAGCAGCTGATTGCGGATCTTGCCGGCATCAGCCCCGAAGGCAAAGAACTCGAACGCATTCGAAAAACAAAAAACGATCTTGAGCAGGCGTTAGCCGACGACGTTCGCGCGCAATACCGATTGCTCGGCGTTTCGCAAATGCGCGCCGTTCAAATTTATGAGCGCGTGCTGTTCTTACTGGCCCGCGGCGATACGCGCGAATTGGTTCCGCTTCTGCGTCCCTATTTTTCAAACGTCTATGACAACTTTAAAATTTTGCGGGCCGTCGGTAAACAGATCACCGCCTTAAAAGCAGAGCATCCTGTAAAACGCACGGAACTGGCCGAGCTGGAAAAGCGTTTTGTCCAAGCCAGCAAGCCCTTCGGTGAATACTACGGCGGCTTCGATGCCTTCAGTGGGCTTTTGCAATCGGTTGTCGACGGCAAAGGCGTGGACGATGCGGCCGACATCGCCTCGGATGGCGACGATACCGGCAAGAACATCCATATGAATCTGACGTCCCAGCCCGCCAAGGCCGCGGCCAAGCGCGCGCTCAATGTCCTTAAGCCCTCCGCCGATCCCCAATGGCTTCCTCACTTGGCGAAAGAAGACGCCGAGCCTTCCCTCGACGAAATCCGTGCGATGTTCAAACACAACATTCATGCCGTGATCGCCAAACTGCAAAAAGATCAAAAAGACCAACAGTACACGCACAATGTCTGGCGTAAAGGTGTGCACTATCTCGCCAACTTTTATTTAACCCTGACCGATCGCAGTTTTATTCCCGAGCGCTATCGCAAGTGGCTGGTGCGTTTGACCGGCATCGCCTATGACCAAATGATGATCGAGCGTTATCTCGATAAAGTTCAAGCGATCGTCGATGTGGCCCGCAACCGTTCTTCCACCGGCAATATCATTTTGAGCGATGACGATGAGACACTGCAACTGCAGACGCGGCTCTTGATGGAGTTACGGGCGACCGGCGTGGGGGAAGATTTACTCACGACCTTCGCGCGTCTGGGCTATCACACCGACAGCTGGGTGAATCTTAAAAAGTATGTCGATAAAAAAGCCGAAGAATCCAAGACCGCGACCCAAGCTTACGTGGAACTCGCGGCCAGCATGCGCGATGCTGAACAACGCAAAGCCGAGCTTGGAACACTGCCGTTTACTTACGATCCGGCGGCACGCCACCAATTGATTTTCGTCAGCATTCAGTTGGCCTGGCTGGCGGGAACCGAGGAATGGGTGCGCCACTTCGGCATTCCGTGGTCGCATCAAATCGCCAATTATTTATTCTAAGAAGTCCACCGTGGCCCGGCGTTACGTGAGTACCGCAGGGGCCTTTTATAAGCTGACTAAATCTTACAGAATGCCATAATTTCTCGACCCGAACCTGAAATCGCGTTAGCTATCTAGGGATGTTTCACTTTTGCTTCTCCCTCCTTTCGGCCTTGGTGCTCGCGAGTCCAATCTCCTTCGCGAAGACCGCTTTCGACCAGGCAGCGGTAAACATTCCCCGTTTTCGTATCGTTAATGAAGCGATCTTCGCGGGAGGCAATCCGGTCTCCAATGCGGACGGCGAAAAAGGTCTCGAAGCCTTGCTCTTTTTGAATGTTTCCACGGTGATCAATCTTCAGGGCGGCGATATCGATGACAGCTTCACCGGCATCATCGCGGGCCTGCGGCAAAAGGGCGAGTGGCCCGAGGCCATCGCACAAGAGAAAGCTTATTTCGAAAGCCGTCATAAAACATATTTTAATTTCCCGCTGAATTCTCATGCACCAAAGACGGCGCAAGAAGATCTCGACATCCAAGCCGCGCTCTTGCTCATGAGTGAGGCGACTCCCGAGCGGCCGCTTTTTATTCATTGCGAACACGGCGCGGACCGCACCGGCTTATTGATCGCGTTGTTTCGGGTTGTTCATCAAGGCTGGAGCCCCGAAGACGCCCACAAAGAATGGGTGGCCAACGGACACTCCCGTTTAAGTCGGCTTTTCACCGGCCACCTCGACGATTACTTCTATCGCGTGACCGGCTACTCACCCGTTATGCAAGCAAGCAAAGCTTCTTGCACGCAACTGCTCAATTAAAAATCACCCGGCCCGTCGGCGTGGTCCGTTGAAGCGGCTGAAGCCGGTCGGTGAACTGGTCAAGGGTTTGATCTTTTGCTCGCCTACGGGCATATGGCCTGCCGGCAACATGCCATGCTCTTTTAAGGTCGCCTGCTTTTGTTCCAGCGCCTTCCACATAAAACCGCGTTTGGAGCCGCGTGCGGCTTTCATCGCGGGCTTTGCTTTCGCCGTGGTCTTCATTTTTGCTTTAGTTTTGGGCTTCGCTTGCGGCTTCGATTTTTTCGGCATATGGCCTCCGTATGCATTGCTCTTCGGCGCGGCCCCGATCAAAGTGTAGTCTCAGTTTGAACGTCTTAATTTGAGTGCAATCTTTACAGATCGCGTAAGTCCGCAGCCGAATTGACAAATCGCGAGCCCCCTTCATACACTGCCCGCCAAATGAAGATTATCGCACCGATCAGTGGCCAAATAATTCCGCTCGAAAAGGTTCCTGATCCCGTTTTCGCACAGAAAATGGTCGGTGATGGAATTGCCATTGACCCCACGGAAAATATTTTGCGTAGCCCGATCGACGGCGAGGTGGTTCAGCTTCACCCTTCTCATCATGCGATCAGCGTCCGCGCGGCCGACGGCACGACGATCCTTATGCACATCGGCCTTGAAACGGTGGCTCTTAAAGGCAAAGGTTTTAGCCCAAAAGTGAAAGTCGGAGATCAGGTCAAAACCGGCCAACCTTTGATCGAATTTGACACCGATGAAATCGCGCAAGCTGCAAAAAGTCTGATCACTTTGATTCTCTTCACCGGCGAAGCCGGCATCTTCAACCGGGCGCAGGGAACCGTAAAGGCCAACCAAGACACAATCTTCGAGTTAAAAGCGGAAACTAAGCAAACCCGAACCAACACAAACTCCGCTTCCGCCGCTTCTCCGCAAGTCAAAATCAATTTGCCCACCGGATTTCATGCGCGTCCTGCCGCCGTGATGGCCGGAATGGCCAAGAATTATAAATCGGAAATCGAAGTCTTAAAGAAGGACAAAAAGGCCAACGCCAAATCCGTCGTCAGCATTCTTTCTCTCGAGATGGAGTACGGCGACGTGATCCACTTTCAGGCGCAAGGCGAAGATGCCGAGCAAGCGGTGAACGAGCTTGCCGAACTGGTGCAAGATTTGCGTGAAGCGCACAGCGAACCCGCGCCAAAACCGGCGGCGGCTGAAAAACGCTCAAGCCTTGATCCGAATGTTTTGACCGGTGTCGCGATTTCACCGGGCCTGGCGATCGGGCGCGTACATCAAATGAAGCCCGAGACCTTCAATGTCCAAGAGAAGTCGACCTCCGCGCCCGATAAAGAAAAATCGCAACTCACGACCGCTCTCAATGCCGCCACCCGCGAACTCGAAAATTTAATGGAGCAGGTCAAGAGCCAAGCCAACGCCGCGCAAGCCCCGATCTTCGCCGCTCACCTTGAGATTTTAGGCGACCCCGACATTTTGCAAATGGCGGCGAAGCTGATCGACCAAGGTAAAAGCGCAGCCTTCGCTTGGCAAAAGACCGTCGAGGATCACGCCGGGCGTTTAGCGAAGTTAAATAACGAATTGCTTGCGGGCCGCGCCAATGATTTGCGCGATGTCGGCCGCCGGGTCCTTAAACAATTGGCTCCAACCAAAGAAGCTAAGCCGATCGAGCTCGGCAACAATTCCATCTTGATCGCCGAAAACTTAACGCCTTCTGAAACCGTGCAGATCGACCGTCACAAGGTCGTGGCCTTTTGCACCACGACCGGCGGCGCGACTTCACACGTGGCGATCCTTGCGCGCTCATTAGGCCTCCCCGCGATCGCCGGCGCCGACGCCAAGGTCTTGGGTATCCCTGACGGCTCCGAGGTCATCCTCGACGGCGACCAAGGCGAAATCCGTTTGAACCCGTCAGCACAGCAGAAAAAAGAAATTGAACGCCTGCAGGGCGAGCAACATCAACGGCGCGAAGCCGCGCTTTCGCTCGCTCATCAACCGGCCCTCACTCGCGACGGTCAACGCATCGAAGTCGCGGCCAATATCGGCAGCGTCGAAGACGCTAAGCAAGCGGTCGAGCTCGGCGCCGACGGCGTGGGCCTGCTGCGCTCGGAATTTTTATTTTTGGAACGCGACACCGCGCCAAGCGAAGAAGAACAGTACCAAGTTTACCAAGACATTGCCGATGCCTTGGGAAACAAACCCTTGGTGATCCGCACCCTGGATGTCGGAGGCGATAAACCTCTTCGCTATTTGCCGATGCCGGCCGAAGAAAATCCTTTCCTCGGCGTGCGCGGAATTCGCATCGGATTAGTGCGCCCCGATATTTTGCGCACCCAGTTGCGCGCGATCTTACGTGTAAAAAGTGAAGGCAAACTGCATGTGATGTTCCCGATGATCTCGACGCTCAATGAATTCCGCGAGGCCAAGGCCATCCTCGAAGACGAGCGGCAAAAATTAAAAGCCAAGCCCGTCGCCATCGGAGTCATGATCGAAGTCCCCTCCGCCGCTCTGATCGCCGATGTGCTCGCGCAAGAAGTGGATTTTTTCTCGATCGGCACCAACGATCTCACCCAGTACACTTTGGCCATGGACCGCGGGCATAAAGATTTGGCCAAGCAAGTGGACGCGCTTCATCCCAGCGTTTTGAAATTGATCGAGATGACCGCTCAGGCCGGCAACCGCCACGGCAAATGGGTCGGCGTATGTGGAGGATTGGCCAGCGACCTCAATGCGGTCGCGATTCTTTTGGGTCTCGGCGTGCGTGAGCTCAGTGTCAGCCTGCCTTCGATTCCTCTGGTGAAATCGCGGGTGCGTGAAAGTACTCTCGGTGATGCACAAGGCTTAAGTGAGCACGCTTTGCTTTTAAAAAGCGGTGATGAAGTCCGCGAGTTGGAAAAAAAATCCCGTGAATCACAAGGAATGAAACATGCCGATCGCTAAAACAATGTTCTCTTACTTACAAAAAATCGGCAAAGCCCTGATGCTGCCGGTGGCGGTCTTGCCGGTCGCGGGATTGTTGCTGGGTATCGGCAGCGCGAAATTCATGCTCCTGCCCATGGCGCTTTCAAGTATCATGGCCCACAGTGGCGGCGCGATCTTCGGCAATCTTCCGCTCCTTTTCGCGGTGGGCACGGCCCTAGGATTAGCCAATAATGACGGCGTCAGCGCCTTAAGCGCGGTCGTCGGCTACGTGGTTTTGTTAGCCACTATGGGGGCTACGGCGAAGGTTGTAGGCATCGACACCAAGGAGATCATGGGGATCGCCACGGTCGACACCGGGGTCTTCGGCGGTATCTTGGTGGGAATCCTCGCGGCGGTCCTGTTCAATAGGTTTTACCGCATACAGCTTCCTCCTTATTTAGGATTTTTCGCCGGCAAGCGCTCGGTGCCGATCCTCACCGCCGGCGCAGCCGTCTTAACGGGCTTGGCTCTGATGGTGATTTGGCCTCCGATCGGAGGCTCCATCGCCGCATTCTCGAAATGGGCGGCCAGCGAGAATCCCGCCGCAGCCTTCACTCTTTACGGATTTGTCGAGCGCCTGCTTCTCCCCTTCGGCCTTCACCACATCTGGAATGCTCCGTTCTTCGTCGAAGTCGGCAGCTATACGGATGCCAGCGGCCAAGTTTTAAAAGGTGAGATCGCGCGCTACATCGGCGGCGATCCCACCGCCGGAAACTTGGCTGGCGGATATTTATTTAAAATGTGGGGGCTCCCCGCCGCCGCAATCGCCATGTGGCGGATGGCAAAGCCTGAGAACCGCAAAAAAGTCGGCGGGATCATGATCTCCGCGGCTTTGACCTCGTTCATCACCGGCATTACCGAGCCGATCGAGTTTTCGTTTTTGTTTGTGGCGCCCCTACTTTATTTCGCCCACGCCGTCTTGTGCGCCTTGGGATTTTATTTGTGTATCGCGCTCGGGATCAAACACGGAATGACGTTCTCGCACGGCTTGATCGACTTTATCGTTTTGTATCCGCAATCGCACCGGGCCCTTTGGTTTTTTGTCCTGGGTCCGCTGTGGGCGCTTCTTTATTACGGGATGTTCACGTTTGCGATCTCCAAATTCAACTTGCGAACTCCTGGTCGCGAAGACGAAGCCGACGCTTTGGCCGACAACAGCTTGTCCACTTCAGGCTCCGAAAAATCGCGCGACCTTGTCGCGGCTTTCGGGGGGCGCGAAAATATTTTGAACCTGGATGCCTGCATCACCCGGCTTCGTGTGGTCGTGGCCGACAAGAAAAAGGTTTCCGTCGAAAAGTTAAAGGCGCTTGGCGCAACCGGCGTGTTGATGGTGGCCGACGGGGTTCAAGCTATCTTCGGGACACAGTCGGAAAACCTGAAGACCGATATGGAAAGATATTTGGGCGGCGAAGTGAGTGCGGCACCGGCAATGAAGACGCCGGACTTGCCGGTTCAAGGCGGACCGCCGACCGAGGACGCCAAAGATTTGCTCAACGCTCTCGGCGGCGCGGGAAACTTGATTTCGTCAAGGCTTGTCGCCTACACGCGGGTGCGCGTGGAAGTGAAAGACCCCGGAAAACTGAGTGCGGATGGCTTGAAAGCCGCAGGCGCGCAAGAGATGCAGGAAATTCGTCCTGGCTTGTATCATTTAATTTTGGGTGAAAAAGCCCAGGCGATGGCTGCGGCGTTTAACGCGTGAGGGGGCGCGCGCTTTAGGCAAGAAGCCTTCTTCTAGTTTTTAATTTCCACTGCACCGTCACGAGCCACTTGGCGTTTGCGCGAACCCGGCACGGAAAGCTTGTCCACTTTTGGAATGGCACTGCGAAGCGCATCTTCAGAGGCGTAAAATCCCATGTAAGTGTAACGCCTCACGAGTTCAAAGAACTCACGGCCCTTTTCTTCGCCACGACGACGAAGCTTCTTCACTTCCAAAGCCTGAATGATATCGCGCCGCTGTTCCGGCCGCAGCTTTACAAACTCCTGGCCGTAAAGCCTGCGCGAGTGATTGTCGATCCACTTCAAACCGGAGTGAAAGCGATCTTGAATCTCGGGATCATAAGTGATTTGGAAATCGATAAACTCATTGGCCTTGGCCTCACGCGCACCCGGCATTTCATCGTCGTGCAAAATGGTTTCAGTTAAGACTTTAAGAGTTTGAAATTCGGCGGGCTTAAAGATCTTGGGGCGATAGGGCTTAGCTTTACCCGCAGCAAGGCTGCTCAAGGGAAAGAAGAGCATAAATAAAACCATAAACGTCAAGTGACGCGCCGATCCAGCCATTCCTTCCCCCTTTCCTATTTTTAGCAAAGCCCGCAGCGAGTGTACAGTCTACCTTGCGGTGCGCTACATGCGATTAGGTGCTCAGAATTTCCGAGGCGTAGATTTTTCCAAGTTCTACACCGGGCTGATCAAAGGCGTCTACGTCCATATACTCACCCAATTGCGCAATGACCATCTGCCACAGCATGAAAAGAGCGCCCAAAGTACGCTCGTTCAAACTTTCGATGGACATTGTGGAATTCGAAATCCCGCTTTCTTGCAAAGATCTCTCAAAAGCTTCGGCTTCGGCATTGAGTACGCGGCCCAAAGAAACCTGCCGCTCGAAAAACGGCATCTCGGGAAATAACGACGGCTTGAAGACATCGCTCGAATTTTCAACGGCTCTCACGCGCGTGATAAAAATATATTTGTCTCTCACCGACTCGAGCAACTGTTGCACCAGTGAGTGCTGATCGCGCGGCCCCCGGCAGGCCATCGGCGTGCTGGCGCGTGGAGCCGGAGCGCCCCCGCGGTCCAATTTTTTACCCAAAGATTCGCCCCACAGTTGCTGCCACCACTCACCCAAAATCCGGGCGCTTTCGGAATAACACCACATCTGCGTGATCCATTCTTGCCGCTCCCATGACCCTAATATTTCGGCGCTCAACTGTGTGGCCAATTCCTGGTTTTTCAACGCCCAGGCCGCGCCCGCCCGGAATTCAGTCAGCTTCAAGCCCAAAAGGCCTGCGGGAAACATCCCCGCCGCACTCAACACCGAAAATCGGCCGCCCACATTTTTCGGGATCCACAGCACCGGCAATTTTTCTTTCACCGCCCACTTTTGCAAGGCGCCCTCACCCGGGCTGGCGATAACCGTGCATTGCGAACTCTTCAGCCAGCCCGGCTCGTTGGCGCTTAAGCGCTCAACCCATGAAAGGGTTTCGAGCGTGTTTCCGCTTTTTGAAACGATAACCACATGCTTGTCTTTCCATTCCGGCCCTCCGAGCCCGCGCAACTGTTGCCACACGTCGGGATCGGGAGATTCAAGAAACGTCATGTGCACGGAATTTTGCTGATGCAAGGCTTGGTAAATCACTTGCGTCCCAAGACTCGACCCGCCGATTCCTATAATTAAAATTCGTTTGGTCGGGCGACATTGTTTCAGGCGGTCATCGAGCGCCTTCCATTCGGAATCTCGCTCGGTCAACTGCGTGAAACCCGCTTCGGGACGCGTAAGAACTTTGCGCCAAGCTTCGTCGAGTTTCACCTTGATACGATGGTCGGGGTTTTTGACATTGTGTAAGTGAATCATTATTCATAAAAATAGCATCGGCTCTTTTCTTTGTCAGTCTCAAATTGATGCGTAAAACTAGCAGGCAGTGTTCATGACATTGTCAGAAGCCGTGGGCCGGCTTGCCCTTTAGTGCCTTGGGGGTGCCATAAGTCCAAGCCGGGTTCTTGCTTTAGCTAAGGACGGGGACCACAACACGAAGAAGGGGTCGCTGTTATGAACTCATACATAAGACGTACATTTTTGATCGTAACATTAGCCGCGATACCGTCGTTCTGGAATGCTTGCGGCAAGGTCGGTTTTGAATCCGGCAGCGCGAATTACAAAAGCTGCGTCGCCATGGGCGCCGATCTCTCAAACTGCTTTCATGTCGGCGACGTCACCTACCATGACGTCAGCCAATCGGTCACCGTGACCGCAAATTCCAACGTCGATATTCTTTTCGTGGTCGACAACTCGGGCTCGATGCAAGAAGAGCAAATCGGCATCGGCAACAAGATCAACGGCTTTCTCGATAAAATCAAAGACTTGAACTGGCAAATCGCCGTCACTACGACCGATTCCGCATCCGCGACCGTCGCCGGCAACGGCAACGCCCGCAATTGGGGCGACGGACAATTTCGTCCATTCGACTCCGACACCGGCAATCAATTCATCTTGCGCTCGACGCAAGTGAACGCGATGACCGCACAAACCCAGTTGGCCAACGCCATCAATGTCGGCATTTTAGGAAGCGGCGACGAGCGCGGGATCAACGCCACCTATCGTGCGATCGAGCGTGCCGCTTCGCCAAGCATCAATAAAGATTTTCTGCGCGCCGACTCGAAACTTGCCGTGGTCTTGACTTCCGACGAAGACGAATGCTCCAACGGCTCGAGCAATTGCTCGGGCGGGAACGCTTCGAGAAGCGTTCCGCAGAACGTGTTAAACCTGATCGCCGCCCAATACGGAACCGGCAAAGGCTTCTCATTCAACTCGATCATTTATATTCCGGGGGATGCTTCGTGCACGACGGGCGCCAATGCAGGCAACAGCTATAAACAACTTTCGACTCTAACCAACGGCGTAGTGGCTTCCGTTTGCTCTTCGGACTTCACGACTCCGCTCGCCAATATCGGTAGTCGCGTGGTCAATTTGGTGAATTCGGCGACCTTAAGTTGCACGCCCGAAGACATCAACAACGACGGTAAGCCCGATCTGCAAATCAACCTCGCCGATGGCACCGTGGTCACCAGCGGTTACACTTTGGCCGGCAAACAAGTCAGTTTCTCCAACCCACTGCCCGAGGGCACGCACCGCTTTTTTTATTTCTGTAAATAAGAGGCTGGCGGAGGCGGATTAGCCCGCTCCCAAAACCGACAAAATGCCCAAGCAGATCACAACCGTCCATAAAGAAAAATCCATGTTAGGCCTCCTAAGATCTTATAAAAGCAACCCTTGAGCCGGGCCAGCCACCGTTTAAATGCCGGCAGGACCGCTTGGGTGTGAACCGCCTGCCTTATGTCGAACAAAATACGTCACTTAATGGCTTTCCCTTAAGGCCCGCCTGCGCTAAGTTATAAGCCATGCAAAACACGCAAACCGCGACCCCCAAAAATACCGAAAGCAAAGAGCAGCTCATCAATCGCCTGCTAAAAAAAGCCACGCTGGATTTTAAGTGCTGCGGCGGCCAGGGCAAATGCCGGACGGTCACCAAGTAATGAGCCTGGCCGCTCTTGACGTTGTGCTCGCCTACAAAAACGACGATGTGGTCAGCCGTTTTGCCGATGATCACAACGTCACGCTTGCCGATGCCGCCGAGATCTTTACCGAGACAAAACGCTGGCTGTGGATAACCGCCAAGGGCCGGGCCAGTGAATCCGAGTTCGTGGCGGTGCCGCTTTTTAATGAAGCCTACGCCATCGATATGATGTGGCATACATTTATTTTATTTACACAAGATTATGCCGATTTCTGCGCACGTTTCTTCGGCGCCTTTATTCACCATCAGCCCAAAAGCCAGGCTGAAACGCTGAAGTGGCGCGCACGGATCGAGAGCGATCCCGAGGGGGCAAAGCTTGAACGCGAGCAAAACCTGCGCAAAGTTTACGAATACCTATACGACGAGGTTGGACCGGAGATCCTGGTCAAGTGGTGCGAGGATTTTCCCGCACGTTTTAAAAAATTAAACGCCGCTCACCCATGTTAAAAATCAGACCGTTCACCGCAGACGATCTCGCCAAAGTTAAGGAATTTACCGACCGCGAAATCGGCGCGGGTTATTATTCGGACACAGAGTTACAAAATATTTTTGCGCGCTCGCACAAGGATGGAGTCATGTGCTCGCTGCTCATCGAAAACAGGGCCGGCGAGATCAAAGGCATCCGACTTTCCTACCCGCAGGGGCAGTGGCAAAGCGGAAAGGGCCAAGGCCTTCACCCCGAAAAATGGCCGCACCCTCTCCAAGACACGGCCTATTTTCAATCCTTGTTTTTGTCCGCTGACTTACAAGGCCAAGGCTTTGGCGGAAAAATCTCGGCAGAGGCTCTTCGCCTGTTGCGTCAGAGCGGCGCGAAGGGCGTGGTTTGCCATTCATGGAAGGAAAGCCCGAATAATTCTTCGACGCGCTATCTGCTTAAATTGGGCTTTAGTGTCGTTGCCGAGCATCCCGGCTATTGGCGCGAGGTGAACTATAACTGTACTCGCTGCGGCAAACCGCCTTGCCAGTGTACAGCCTTGGAAATGTATTTAAATATGGATTCCCTATGAGCACATCTTATTGGTTGGACCGTTCAAAATCAGGTGGCGGAAAAACGTATGACGCCGTCATTATCGGCGCCGGCATCTCCGGCTTAAGCACGGCCTTTTGGCTGAACAAAGAAGACCCCAGTTTAAAGATCGCGGTGATCGAGAAATCGCGCCTGGCCTTTGGCGCCAGCGGCCGCAACGCCGGCTTCATCACATGCGGCTCGGTTGAGCACTTCAACCGCATGATCAATAAACATGGTTTGGATCAAGCGACGGAAATTTGGCGATTTGCGCAAGAAAACCTGCGCTTGCTTAAAGAAGAAATCATTCAAGACAGCGGCACCGACCTCGAATTCGAGCACAATGGCGCTTACTCGCTGGCCGCGCAAGACAACGAATTCGAAGAGCTTAAAAATTGCGCCTCGATCATGAACAAGCTCAATATCCGTACCGAGGTTTACAATAGTGCGGAAGTTCGCGAGCGCGCCGGTGCCCAGGGTTTTGTCGGCGGAATTAAATATCTCGACGACGCCAGCATCAACCCTGTCAAGCTGGTCAATAAATTGCGTTCGAAAGTGAATATCGATTTATTTGAAGGCGTCGAAGCTTATAAAATTGAGATCGCCAAAGACGATGAAAATTTGCGCACAGTGCGCACCGACCTCGGTGACTTCACGGCACCCATGATTTTGCTGAACTTAAACGGTTACTCTTCGACTCTTCATCCGTGGTTTAAAGATAAGATCTACGCCACCCGCGGCCAGTGCCTGATGATGGCGCCGGTGAAACGCTTTATGGAAGGCCCGTGCTACGCCAATTTTTATCTCGATTATTTCCGCCAGCTGCCCAGCGGGCAATTGCTGATCGGCGGTTTCCGCCAGGTCGAGAAAGAATCCGAAGTGGGCACCTCGGATCACATCACCGAGCCTATACAAAAAGCGCTCAATGAATTCGTGATGAAGCACTTGCCCCAGTATAAGGATTCCGAAGTCACGCATCGTTGGTCGGGCGTCATGGGCTTTGCCAAAGACGGGGAACCCATGGTCGGCTCTATTCCCGACGATCCACAGATATTTTTCGCGGGCGGCTATACGGCCCACGGAATCGGGCTCGCCTTCCACACGACGAAGCGCTTGGTGGACGTGGTGTTTGGGCGCGAGATCCCGCGGTGGCTCTCCGCACGCCGTTTTTAGGCTGCCTAACTTTACCATAGTCCATGCAAGGACTTCACGTGGCTGCAATGTGGTTGCCTGACATTGAGCTTCTGAATTATCCCTTCAAGGTGATCAAACAGACGTTCAGTTTTCTTCTTAGTGCGCTCATTGCCTTAGCTCCTTTGGAGAGCCACGCCCATGCTTTAAGACTGATTCTCGAGACCGGCCTCAAAGACACCGACAGCACCCGACTCGCCGTCGATTTTGGCGAGATGACTTTTGATGAATTGGGCCGCCTGCCGGAAAAGCTTCAGCAAAATTCCGACATTTTACCCGGCCGCTCTGAACCTTTGATTGTGCATGCCTTCGTTCCGTCCGATCTCGATCAAGCCGCAAAAGATGAATTCGCAGCCAACGTGCAAGAGCAGCTCAGCCGCCATCACCGCAAGCTCACGATCACCGTTCTCACCGTCGACATAGATCTCGAACAGGCACAACGCGATCACGATGAAGCCAACTTAAGCCTGGTTGATCCAAGTCTGGTGCACGCCAATGACGAGCAACTTTCCTCGCTGCAAGTCTGGCGCGGCCGTTTCAAAGAATCGATCAACAACTATAAACGTTGGCTAAAGAGCGGCTACACCAAGGACAAAGACGAGCGTGTGGGCGGCTGGATCGGCAAAGCGCGCGGCATGGCCAGTGCCTCCGTGTGGTTTGGATTTAACCACGCCAGCTGGTCGACCGCTTTTCAAATCCCCGCTTCATTTTTTCTGGATTGGTTTTTTTCGAAATACGAACGCAAAGTCGATATTTTCAAAGCCACGCATCGCTTACCCGGTGAAAACGTTCCCGGATTAAAATATGTGGTGCGGTTTTACAACGACCGCCCGCTACTGAAATCATGGATCATCGGGAATCTGATCGGCTTTACCGCCAACTCCTATTTCCGCTTTTGGAGTTGGGTCGAGGACCCGGTGCGCACAAGCGCCCCGTGGTCACCCGATGCGCTGGCGACATACACCGGGCTCTTGAGCATCGGCAATCTATCCGCCGCGTTCGGCGCGCAGGGTCCGCGAATTTTACGTAAAAAGGGGTACATCAGCTCGCGCAGCGAATATTATCTCTACACCAGTTACGGAGCGATCTTTCAGGTGGGCGGCTGGTTATACGGACTAGGGTGGAATTGGCCGGCGCTCGCACTGGCCTCGGGCGAATCTCTATTTAAGATCGGACTCTATACGGCCGCCCGCTTTAGCCCCAATAAGGATCCGCGCGCGATCGTCTTACATTCCGGATTGAATGAAAAAGAAGCCACCGAACTTCTCTACCGTGTAGGCTTGGAAAAAAGCGAACTGAAGTCGTTCAAAAAAGAAGATTTTGACCGCGTTATCCGCCGCCTTAAACGTCAACCGGGTTGTGAAGAAGAACTCAATTCAGAGGAGTGACCATGCTGCAAATTATTTTTTCCGTTTTCCTTTCGCTCGCCGCTTGCGCGTCGGGCAACTCGCTCACCAAAAAAGACATCGTGGACCGGCAAAACATCCAGTCTCTTCACGGCAGCGCCAATTTGCTCATGGCCTTGGCCGATCATTCGGTCAAATTGGATTGCCCGATTTCTTCGGAAGAAGCTTTGCGCCTGATCAATCCGCTCCACGCTTTGATTGACGAGCGCGTGCAAGTGGAGAGCGAGCTGGCCTTAAAGAATCCCAAAGAGTATTGGGACAGACGCAGCATCGACACTTGCGAACAGCGTTGCGAATGCGGGTTGTGGGTCAAAGTTTTTGAAAACGCGCCCAAAGCCTTCGGGCTAAAGAAAGTCGAAGGACTTCGCGCCAAGGCCGCCGCGCAAAAACCGAGCGCTTTAGAAACTTGCGTCAAGGACCAACGCTGGTTCTGCAAAAGCGAATTGCGGGATTTCTTGGCTCAAGAATTAAAAAAATAATCTAAAACGGTTTATAGACGGCGAGATAGGCCGCGGCTCCGCCTAAAATGAATATCAAAAACCAAGCGTAGCGGGCCGAGGCGGGCTTGCGGATGACCACCGCGCTCAAGCCCCCAAGAATCAACCAAATACAAAGCTTTGCGATCACCCAACCGGGAAGCCCGTCGTGCCCCATTCCCAAGCGCGCAAGCAAACCAAAGCCGCCGACAAGGGCCAGAAGCAAACCTATACCGTGAGTGCCGGCAGCCATTCTTCGCCACGCAAAGCTGCGCCCGCCGCCGTCAATGGCATGCATGGCGAGGCCGCCAAGCGACATCACCACCATGAACACGCCGGTCAAATGAACGACCTTGTAAACTGCATAAGGAATCATGTTAAGCGACGTAACCTTTCAAACGCTCAATGCGCTCTTCTAGAGGAGGATGAGTCGAAAACAAGCGCATAAAGCCGCCCGCGTGGCTGGAAATCTTCAAAGTCTGCACCACCGGCGAAGCATCTTGAGCGACGACGTCGAAAGTGCGCTGCAATCCTTGAAGCGCGTGAATCATGCTGTCGCGGCCGGCGAGCATGGCGCCGCCACGGTCCGCCCGAAATTCACGTGCCCGCGAAAACCAGGCGACGACGATCGAGCCAAGAATCATGAACACGACTTCAAGCGCCATCGACACCAGGTAAAACGACATCCCGCCGCCCGATCTGCGGCCTTCTCCGTCGCGCGAGGAGGTGATTGCAAATGCAATCGCGCGCGCAAGGAACATCACGAAAGCGTTGATCACGCCTTGGATTAAAGTCATCGTCACCATGTCGCCGTTGGCGACGTGTGAAATTTCATGGCCAAGTACGCCGCGCACCTGTTCATTATTCATCGAGCGCAAAAGCCCGCTCGACACCGCCACTAAAGCCCGTGATTTGGTCGGACCCGTCGCAAAAGCATTGGGTTCCGGCGATTCATAGATTCCCACTTCAGGCATCTTCGGCAATTTCGCCGCGCGCGCCAACTGGTGCACGGTGTCCACCAATGCACGTAGCTCGGGATCGCGCACGTCGGGACTGATCACCTTCACGCCCATCATCCATTTCGCCATCATGCGCGAGATCGCGAGCGAAATAAAAGCGCCGCCCATACCCCATACCAAGCAAAAAATCGCCAGTGATTCATAATCCATTCCGTAGGCATTCAAATACGGACGGACCCCGAGAAGATTCAGAACAAGCGAGATAGTAACGACCACCAACAAATTCACTAAAATAAATAGACCAAATCTTTTGATCCAAGCCATGTCGAACCTCCGTTAAAAAAGACGACTAAGGACAACAATATACACTCTTACCGGGCCGGAGAAAAGGCGATATGGAATGAACAAAATTTAATCTGAAGGGCGCTCGGCGCCCCCGGCATCGTTCGGGATTTCCTTCGGTATAGCGATAAAAAAGGAACCCGGCTGCATCATTATGCCCGCAGTAAGTTCCGATTTGGGCCCTTCCCCGGCATACAGATCTACCCGGCCTGGATTCATCTCTGTATCCCCGGTGTCCTGGGCGATGGCCATCGACAGATGGTCTTTCCACGTGATCACGCCGCCATCCGCTTCGGGCACTTTCGTTTGGATGATGATGGGCACGCCGATCGGTATAGCTTTGCGATTGACCGCAACGGAAACCATCGGCGTTAGGGGGATATTCACCGCGCTCATGGGCGGCGATTCTTGCATCCGGAAAAAAGTGTAGCGCCGGTCAACTTTTAAAGCCGGCCCGAGCAAAGCGGGATTTTCCGCGAAGAATTTCCTTAAACCGGGAATGGTGAGTTCCGAATCCGGCAAATTGAAACACTTTAAAAGCGGCACGAGGCCTACGGATTCCAAACCGTTGTGCGAGTCAAAATTCAGCATGACTTTTCTCTTGAGTTTTCCGGCCGCATTCACATAGCCGATGCCGGAGCCCTCGATCTGCAAAATGTAAAGATCCAGCAAGCTCTTGGCGTAAGCGATTTCGAGTCCCTTGCTTTTCAAAACGCCCTTGCCCTCGATTTCCGCGCGATCATAATAAGGCACCAAGCCTTCACTGGTTTTACGCCGCCAAACTTTGACACCGGAATCGACGACTGAAATTAGATCTTTGGGCGTTTTGTAGATCGGATATTTAAATACCTTGGTTCGTTTCAGGGATATTTCGATGCCGGGGGTATTGTAGGCTGAAACCATGATGCCGGCGTCTTTGGCGCTTAAGATTTTAAACCAACTGAACTCGGTTTTGGCATTTTCCATGACCTCAGAAAAACTTTTCCCGGCCGCGATAAACGACAACAGTTTTTCGTTGGTCATAATGCACCACTCATGGCGCGACACCAATCGTTTGCCAATCTGAAAAAGCGTGGTGAGATCCTGGCGTTTGCAGGCGTCAAGTTGCCGCTCAAGCGCCAGTTTAAAATCCTTCAAATCGCCTCGGGCCGTCTCGAACTTCGGTAAATCGACCGGTTCCACCGCAACCAGCGAGTCGTCAGGCGCAAGTATGCTTTCACGAACAGGTGCATTGCGCTTGATGCAAGCTTCGTAATCTTTCGGCATGTCCATGGCGAAGGCGAATGCGTTCAAGCTCAAAGCGAAAACCCAAAACACTTTAACTCTCCTAAGGTCGAGGCGGGAACGGCTTGGCAGATTCATTGGTCCGCCTTATCCTAAAGATACCCCATACGGAGAATCACATGAAACGGAAAGCTTCAGGCCTAGTCATTTGTTTTGCCCTTAGTACGCTCGGCGCTTGCACATCGAACGCCAAGCATGACTCACGCAGGCCTGCCTCGCTTATCGAAAATATCTCCACGGAAACGGCGCTCAGCGAAGTGATGAATGAGCAAAAAAGCTTGAACGAAGTTGAGAATCTGGCGATGACCGTCGCGCGCATTTACTTTCGCACTCAAGATTACGTGCGCCAATTCGACCTGGAATTGGAAACCGCGCTAAAAAATCCCGAAGCTCCGGGCGCAAGAGATCTGATGACCGGTTGGACCTATGCGACCCTGATGGCCAGCCGCATGCTTTCCGAAGCGGCAACCGAGCGCATTGTCACTCAATATGAAAGTTTGATGACGTCTTACTGGGAAGCCTTGGACAAGAACACCGATGCGCGGGAAATCGCCCGCCAATTGATGGACTTTCGAAATAGCATCAACGAGGCGCGCTTTCTCACCGGCGCAAACCGGCTCGCCCTTCAAGATCTCGCGGCGGAGTTGAGCGTCGTGCCGCTTAAAACTTATACCGAATACCACGGCCCTCAAGCTCGCATACCCAGCGACGTCGCCTCGATACAAGACTTCAAATCGTTTTTATTTAAAGACAATGTCGAGCTTGCCGCTTTCGTGAATGAAAGTGGGAATCGCGCGGATTTAACCGCAAAGATTCAGCAAGCCCTGGCCAATGAGAAAGTTCTCCACCGGAACGTCATCTTGATGTCACCCATGATTCAAGTGCAACTCAAAGCCAACTCGGCCACGCGCGCGCCGCAAGCGATTGGGCCGGACGCGGGGGCCAGCGGCAATATTTCCGGAGAGAATTTTCCCAAAGGCACTTGGGCCCTCACCTTCGACGACGGACCCAGCCGTTTTACCTTGCAAATTCTCGCGAACTTGCAAAGCCATGGCTTAAAAGCGAGTTTCTTTTGGCTGGCCCAAAACGTCAACTCGCCCGGCGCCGCCAAATACATCCAAGCCGCCAAGGCCGCGGGCATGGATCTGAATAATCACTCTTACTCACACGCGAATTTGGTGAATCAAGGGGCCGCAGGCTTACAGCGCGAGATCGTCACCTCAACCGCCATCGAAACCCAAGCTTTTGGTTTCGCGCCGAAATATTTCCGCTGCCCTTACGGCTCGGGCCTGAACACGCCCCGCGTGCGCAGCATGATCGCCGGGCAAAATATGGTGCATGTTTTTTGGAACGTCGACAGTCTCGATTGGCAAGACCACAATCCAGCAAGCATCGCCAAAAGGGTGCGCTCGCAAATGGAGCTGCAGGGGCGCGGGATCATTTTGTTTCACGACATCCATCCGCAATCGGTCACCGCCAGCAACATGATCATGGACGATTTGGCGTCCAGCCGCTGGCGCTCACGCACGATCGACCAGATCGTTAAAGAATTGAATGGCAAATAATTTTCGGCCTAAGCATCTTAAGTTCATCGCCGCGGCTCTTTATGTCGTCTCACTCGCGGCGATGAAGATTTACAGCTCCGACAATTCCTTCTCGCTCTCCTTCGCCTCAAGCGATCCTATTTTGTCGTGCCTCGAGGAGAATCGCCGCAAAAATTGGGAGAACAGCAAAGACAAAGAGCCTACCCGGCCGGAGGATGAATATCCGGTTTCGCCCTACACGTACAGCGCGGTGAGCGCCGACGAACTGCCTAAGATTTGCCAAGACGGCGATTTAGGAAAATTCCAGGCCGCCTTAGAGAAACAAATCACGCGCTATCGCTCAATGAGACCCGAAGCGCACGCCAAAAAGAAATTCAAATTCGGCTGCAAGGTTTATACGCGCCAAGAGTATGCGCTCGACACCAACGTCAAAATGCTCGAGATTGCGCGCAAATCGGGCTCCTTCCCCGCCTTCATTTCGCGCGCCAGTCATGAATTCGACTGGTACCGGAGCGACGGCCGCCTTGACGACAGCGAAAATTATCCCGCGCTAAAAAAAGGCACCATGCAGTTCACCGCTTACTATCTGCCGGCGCCGCTCGAAGCTTCGCGCAAGCCCACTGAACTTTTGCGCCACCCGTTTTACAAAGTTCCGCCCGAGGTTGTGCATCTTGAAAACGATGAACCCGGAGATTGCGGCAAAGATCCAATCACCGGCAAAGCCGTTCGTTGGTGTTCTAAGCGAGAGGGCAAGTACTTTCCCCTGCCCAAGCGCAAGGACATCGATGCCGGTGGCGCCCTCAAAGATCAAGGTTTGGAGATCGGTTACGTCGCCGACCCGATCGATATCGCCTTCTTAATGGTGCAGGGCTCGGGCTCGCTGAATATCACCGAGGAAGACGGCTCCAAGCATGTGGTGCGGATCAACTACGGCGGGCAAAACGGCGGAATTCGTTACATGTTGTCCAGTATTTTAAAGTGCGCGGGCGCGGGCAAAGATCAATACTCCTCGATGAACGGCATTCGCGAGTACTTACGCAAAAAACCGCGAGCGCGGGCACGCCTGTTGAACTATGACGAGACCTACATATTTTTTAACGAGCAGGATGTCGGTCCCTTCGGCGTCGAAGACATCCCGATCACAGATCGCAGCACGATCGCCACCGATGTGAAAGTAATCCCGACTGGTGCCGTAACGCTATTTAACCTGGAGAGGCCCGAAGGCCGCGTGGGCGAATGCGACCACATCACCAGCATGGCCGTCGCCCAAGATGTCGGCGGTGCCATTAAGGGTGCGCATGTCGATTGGTACCAAGGTGAGGGCGACGTGGCCGCAAGCCGCGCCAATAAGGTCAATAGCGCCGGCGTGCTTTACGTGGCGGTCCCAAAGGGTGCCGGGCGTGAAATCCCCGGCTGCAATGATTTGAACTGAGACCGCCAAGCGTGCTATGACGTCGAAATGAGCCCGAAAAACCCCCTCCATAAACAACTCGACGAACAGAAATTTCTGCACGGGGCCGCCTATGTCGAACAGGCCACCAAAGGGCCAAAGATTCTCACCACGGCCGAGCTCGCTTACTTGAACCAAATGCTCACCGACAAAAACCGCGAGCCTTGGCGTCTTGAGCCGATGGCCGTGACGATTCCGACCGGAAAAACGCATCACTTCAATATATTAAGCAATCCCATTCCGCTCGCCCGCGAAATTATCGGCGACGCTTTCAGCGAAGCCGGAAACGGCGACGTCCGCGATGCGGCTTTGCACATCTATTCCAGACTTATCCTCGCGCATTTGTTCAACGACGCCAACCGCCGTACCGCCGCCTTGGCCGTGCTGTGGCTGCTGCGTTCGAACAACGCTTCGATCGATCCCATTGAGCTTGAGAAATTCCCGGTGGGGGATCTGCGCGACCCCGGCGACCTCGCCAAACTTGCGGAAAAACTGAAATCACTTATTGAGCGCTAGGGGTTCATTGTCCATGAGCAAACTCACGGCAACCGCTTTCTTGTTGTGGTCCGCGGCAGGGATTTCCTGTGCACATGTCTCACGCAAACCCGCGCAGTTTTCCGCAAAATCGGATCCCACGACGTGCCGGGAAGCCTTCGATGTATCTCTCGATCTCGAACCGGTCCGGCTTGGGCGCGAACAACAGTTGCGCGATTTCTCCATGGTCCTCGCCGTGGTCGCGGAAAAGTTTCCAGCTATGATTCAAGACTTCATGGCCCGCGCGGCGGACCACCCGGCGTGCGAAGACGAACGCAATGTCAAAAATTTCGCCGCCGAAATCCAGTACCGCTTGGATTATGTCTTCACCCGCATCGATCAATTCGGCAACGAAGATCAGGTCGCGCTTGCACTGAAGGAATCTTCCCTGCCGATGCAATATATCGCGCAATTGTGCCCGCCGGCCGAGCTTAAAGAACGCTTAAATAAAAAAAACGCCGAATATGAAAACCTCAGCCGGCAATTGGATCCACGTTTCGAAGCCTTAAAGCACGAGTTCGAAAAAGCTTTCACTATGCTCAAAGATTTGCGTAGGGATTATGCCCATTTTCAAGCCACCCGTAAGGCCGCCAAATGCGCTCCTCTCCCCGTCCCGGTTTGGCGTAAGAATCTTAATCGCTCCCTCGTCCGCATCGGCGTGAACTTCGGCCACGGTTCCGGCTTTTACGTCGCGGCGCCTGACGGACGCTTTCTGGTCACCGCTTCACACGTGACCGGCTTAAGCACGATCAATGCTGAGCAAGACGTGCAGCTGTCGTCGTCTGAAACGAATATAAAAAAGAAGGACCCGCTTCGCGATGTATTTTATCTTGAGCCCGGGTACGTCGATCAGGGGCGCGACATCACCTTCAAGAAAATCAAAACAAGCGGGCCATTCATCCCTGTCGTTAAGACGGGCGAGCGGCCGGAGCTGAATCAGAAATTTTATCTCACCGGATTTCCCAGCGTGAGCGGCGGAAAATTGCTGGGATTACAATGCTTGTTCAAAGGCTTTAGCGACGGCCCGCAAGGCAAAGATGTCTTCTACGCCATGGAATGCCCGGGGCGGCCGGACATCAAAGGCATGTCGGGCGGCGCCGCCGTCGGTAGTGACGGACGAGTGTGGGGCGTGGTCGTTTCCACCCAAACATATACATCCTTTGCTTACGTCGCCCCACTGTCCAGCGATGAGGCCGGAAACTTGAAGCTCGGTATTCAACAAAATTTTATCAGCGATCTTTGCTATGACCGCCACGACATCGAGCCCCACCGCTGCCAAGTCATGCCCAATATGTACGAAGAGAATGTGCCCTGACGGCCGCCTGCGGCCCTATTTTCGACTTTAAACACTGCATCGTCTTTGACCGGCGTCTCGTAACGGTGCTAAATCTTTGGATCTTCCCAAACAGTCGGGGCGTGGCGCAGCCTGGTAGCGCGTTTGCTTCGGGAGCAAAAGGTCGCTGGTTCGAATCCAGTCGCCCCGACCAAATTAAGTTCTCGAAAGTAAGAAGGATTCTTACAAAATCAAAACTTAAGGTTCTACGGTTGATCTTCGTCTTTCCTAAAATTTAAGCTTCGTAACTCAAATTCTAAGAAGTTCTTGGGCTTGGGCGGATCCCTTTATCTAGCCTTCTGACGCATCACTTCTTGTCCAGACAAGAAGCGCTGCGTTCCACTACGAACCGAGAAGAGCCCAAACAAGTGTTTTATAAACAGGTCATTTCTCCATCGCAAGGTACATGGCATTCCGAAGTTTTTGTTCCGATTTCCCGTTGGCCTGAAGCTGTTTTGTATTCCCAGAAGAGATGAACAGTAAATTGAAATCTGGCGCCCGTTTCATCTGTCATCATATCTGAAACTTGAGCTTGTGCGATGACGTTTCCCATCGGCGTTTCATGGCCGCTGAGCTGCTTCGCTTCGACCTTAAGTAAAAGTTTACCGTCGTTCAGAAATCCTGGATTGCCGGCAAATTTTTACTCTCGTTCAAAACAGCAAACACAACTCATGAACAAGAGAGGTCTTTATGGAACACTACGGAGTCGTTCTTAGGAATCGGGCATGTTTTTCATTTAAGCGTTCCTCGTTGACCAAATAGCTAGCGTGCCATATGTCCATCCCAAACCTGGAGTTATAGATGAAAAAGAATCTAGCAATTTTATTAGTGCTCGGCACCTTTACCTTGAATGCATTCGCGATTGATTTCAAATCAATGGCGGGTCGTTTTTCTCTTGATAAAGGGAACTCTCCAGGCATTTGTATTGATCAAACTCTTTTAATTGGTTCGAGTTCAGACAAATCAGTTTTTATTGATGGTTTCGCCATCAATTGGCTGAGCGATGTTAACGACGGTTGGCAACTCGATGGTTATGGCGTCAATTATGTTAAAGCTACGTTTGATGGCACCACATTGACTAAAAGCATTCGTGGGATTGAGGGAGTCAGGTCCACTACTTGGGCTATTGATTCAAATAATCAACGCTTAGTTATGAACCAATATTCTTATGGCCAGTTGTCCAATACTTGCAGTTTCACACGAGACCTTTAATCCATATAGCCCCCCAATCTGATTAACCTCTTGAAGGTACTGGGGTGGAATTACCCCGGACCAATTTATAGTTCTGATTTTCTGAAAATCCGCGTCGCGCTCAAGCTTGAAGTCGATAGCGAAGATAGATCCAGCCTTTGCTGAAGCGACGCTCGTCGAGCAGATCAAGTCTAATAGAGTAATTTTTGGGGAAGACCGGGATGACAGGGAAGGCGCCACTGATCGTCGTTGGAGCGACGAACAGATGAATTTCATCGACAAGCCCCGCGCGGATCGCTTGTGCGGCAAGGGTTGGACCACCCACGCACAGATCACCCGGCGACTTAGCTTTCATTTCGCGAATCTTTTGTTCGTCGAAATCCCGCTCAATGCGAGTTTTCTTGGTAGTCACTGAATCTATTGTTTTGGAATAAATAATTTTGTCGGCCAATTGCCATACTCGCCCGAACTCTTGATCATCCGCTCCCATATTTTGAACATCCGGCGTTTCCCAGAAAGACATTGTCTCGTAATTTTTACGTCCGTATAGGTACGTTTTAAAAGGACGCATGACTTCAGTGATAAAGGCAGTTGAACCTTCAGTAGGTATAGACCAATCATAGTGCCCATCCCCGATATAACCATCCAGTGACATGACAGAAGCGTAGATTAGTTTAGCCATCGTTTAACATCCTTTCTCTCACTTTCCCGACTCCTTATTTACTTTCGCAGATTGATCTTTGTTAAATATTCGAGACAAGAACTCGTTCCAGCATAGTTCGGCATTATTTTACTTAGATACTGAACCCGCGATTGTATCGGAGCTTTACTCGAAACTATTCGGTAGTCCGCAAACTGTGGATCTTCACTGAACTCTGTTACGCCTTTGGCGACCAGTTCCTTAAAAAAATTTCCGCCATCGCCTGCACTGCGATGGGTGCGCATCAATACCGTATGAGTAATATCAACGGCGTAGTAGGTCAAAAGGGTACCCCAAAAGGCCTCCGATGGCTGAAAGCTTTCGATTGATATAAGTCCAGTCAACGTTTGATCAAGCAAAGCTACGCCATAAACGGCGCCACTGGCTGCAACGGCCAAAGGTAATGACTTCAAACTTCGCATCGCGATATACGGAACTTTGCTTTTAAAGGCAGTCTTCCACGAAATATCAAAAGCGTAAATCCTTCCATGCTTGTCAAGAATGTACGGCCATCCCCTAAACAACACAAGTTTTGAAACTGACCCGCGCCGGCTGATTCGCATTAAGTGACTTTCGCCGTTTGCGAGCATACTGAGCAGATAAGCCGTGTCGTCGTCGCCGAGGACAACCCCAGAGCGTTGGGTGGCTTGCCCCTGAACGATAGTGACGTCACCAAATTTCATCGGCAACCGGTTTTGGGCAAAGGCATTGGGAATGAAACAAAGAGTAACTAATACGTAAGGTAAGAGTAATTTCGGCATAAAAACCTTTCTATTAAAAATTATCTTTCATCGGAGATTGCTCCTCGGAAATCTGAACTCTCATTACGCGGAAATTGGTCGAATAACCCCTGAGCGCCGAGAGCCAACTTCCTTCAATGTTAAAAAGTTGTTTATAGTCTATCTTGAGTTGCTTTCCGGTGAGCATCATCATCACCACATGATCGAACAGATCTTTGTCGTCGATACTTAGTCGAGTAAAACTTGAACCGCCTTTGGACTCTTGAACCGTAATTTCGTAGGTCTTAAACAAGAGATGATCCATGGTTGCTTTTATGATGTGACCTTGGAGCGTACCACTTGTTAGCCCCACCATATCCTCAGAAGGGGCCTCGCCTTGCCCGATGGCAAACGATGCTGGAGCGTTGAAGTCGGGATTTACGGGCCATATTTTCGTAACAAAATTGTCAGTTCCGGCAAATACCGCTCGAAGCGAAGGAAGTTTAATCGCACCCGCCGCATCAGTGACAGCGCGAGTGTAATAGATCACAACCGGGGTTACAGAGGCCTTGTTAAATCTTTCATAGAGTTGCGGATCAACGGAGCTGAATTGCCAAGGATTTTTGCCGATAATGCAATCCTTAGCTACAGCTTTGAGCGCGTACTGCTTTCTATTTTCGTTCGCCAAACTCTGGGCGGCCGCCGTTTCACGCTCCAGGCAATCGTGATCCATTATTGTCATCGGAGTAGAATCGAAGCCCATCATCAATTCGCCCTCATAATGCCAAAACCAATGCGAGCTAAATTGCAAAATCACACCAAGTCGAAACCCTTCCTCGCTATAAAGAGGATTGGGTGACCATCGAACCCTTGGTATTCCCTCTGGCAGCGATTCAGCACGTAAATTCGGAGTCAGTATAAAAATCAAAAGTAAGAGCACAACTTTCATATTTACCACCCTTTCCCCTTGGCGAAGGTTTTAAGATTTTCGGCACTAAAATCAAATCGTATTGCGAGCACCGGCCTAAAATCCTTAAGATTAGTTACCAATTCGATTTCCTTGTCAGCCTCGTCATTCGACAAAAGAAATACCACCGGCCACCCTTCAGTCCTCATGAAGGGAACTTTGTAAAGCGACTCGAGCGTCTTCAGCCCAGTTATACAATCCCTGATTTTGAGGTCGCCGAAACGGCTGCATTCCACTCCGAGGCCATGACTTGCAATCGCGTTTTTCAACCCATTCAGAATATTGCGATCCCTTGTTAGGGCAGACTTGCGGGCGAGAGTTTCTAAATTAATCGATGGCTCTCGAATAGCTTGGTAAAGCTCATCCCTGCCGGCCGAAGCTTTCAGATCGAGCTTAAATTCCATTGCCTCTTCGTGAGGGCCTTGGAAACGATCAGTAACGTAGATCGATTCCTCGGGCCCATCGAAGAGGCTAAGATCTTGTTTGGCCAGCGCCGTCAAGTTCATCAATGCGTTCCATTTTTCGGAAACTGAAAGGTGGGGATCAAAAGTTATCGGTATTGACAGATTGTCCTGAAGGTCCGCGAGTCCTTCATTAAATTGAGAATACAACGAGAGCCTTTTTTTAAATGAAGACCCGAGCATTGCCGCGTTGACAAACTCGGCCATTTGAAAAGAAGTCATTTGAAATGGCAAATACAGTTGAAGGTCTGTTTCGAATTCTTCAACCAAGGGACTCGCCGAATCCGTTAAAACAATTTTTAGTACAGGACCTGTGTTTTTTCCGGATAGAAATAATGATTCATGCAATCCCGTAGCAAAAGTACGCAAACCTCTTGCACACTTTACGTCTGTTATTTTATGAAAAAGTCCGCTTTTACATTCAATTCTAAACCCATAAGAATTCAGAATTCTCCGAGGCAAATCACGACTGATTCCATGTACGCTCTGATCGGGCAAAGAGAGCAGTTCTTCGAAGAGCTCCCATGCATTTCGGAGATTCGAATTCATTTTTGACGGCTCTACGACCCCAGCGTGAGCCGCGATGGTCAAGAAGCAAAGGATGGTACAGATCGCTCTCATCGCAGGCGACCAATAGGCTGGAGACCCAACTGTTGATTGATTTGGCCCAAGTGGGCTCTCAGCCATGGCTCATATAAACTTGCGACCTGAATTTTTATTTGGCCCAAATATGTAATATAAATTTGAGGCGATGCGATGGGGGTTCGCAGGAGATCCTCGAGCTCCTTCATTTGCTCGTCCCAGCTTGCTAAAATCACTTTTTGATATTCACTTTGCGGAGGAAGAATGGCTCGATCGACGTAGTGATACCCCAAGCCCTCTCCCGCCAGAGCCAAGCCGCGCGTTCCAAAAACAAGTCCAGGCTGAACTGCTGCGGGTACGACAATGAAAAGTCTCTCGGCCATCGTAGCCACCGCGGCTGGTGCAAATTCCCAAAAGACAAGAGAAGTGACTGTGGCTAAAGCGAGAACTCCCCAGGATACTTCATTTCTAAAATCCTCCTGCTGGGTCGCGACTTTCAATAACCGATCGGTGATTCGTTCGAGTCCGAAAAGCCCCGGGTTTCCTAAAACATCACGATTGAAGCGGGAGAGATCCCTCACGAGGAGATCGAAATTTTCATTGATGGCATCTCGGTTTTCAAAGTGACACGAGGAATGTATGTGTCGATCAATGGTTCCGTAGCCGGCCTCGCTCTCATTTATAAAAAGAGCATGCAGACCGAATAGGCCGGGTATTAATAGGCGCAGGCGTGTGGAAGTCAATAAGTCTTCATCGGTCATCTGGTCGATTTTTTTGAAAGTCCCCAGTGATTGAATGGGTCGATCTATCTGTTTTACGAGCTCTCTTAGAACCCTTGAATAGCGGTCACAGAATCTTAGGTGACCTGGGGATGTGTTGCGAAATTGGTTTTGCAGAAGATTGGCCTCTTTATGAATGCGACGCTGTAGAATCTCCTTTTCTGATCGAGAAAGAATTGGCGGAGATCCATGCATCATTTCCCAGTATATTCTCTGCACCGGCTCATTCGCCCAACTGTCGTTACAAGAAAGGCCAAACATAACCGTCAAAGCTATAACCGCAATTCTTCGATAGAAAAGGCGCGCTCTTCGAGCGCGCCTTTTCTTGGCTTCCTGGATATTCAATTTACTGACCTCTTTGCGGGGGCTCCTCGTAAATCAACGAGATCTGGCTAAGTCGTTCATCGGGCACCAGGCTTTCTAAATATACAGTCTGGTAATCTTGGCCATGTTCATGACCGCGGCCATATGCCGAATAGTATAGTCCATATAGAGGAATGGCAGATCCTGCACCGGCAGTGAGCGCCCATGATTTATCGAAACTTCTGAGCGCCGGCTTAACCGCATCGACCGCACCACCGTACACTCGACGTGATCCACTTGCGGCATCTCTAACGGATTCTTTCGCCATCTGAGCAAAATTATGGCTCGCCTCAGACACTTTATCCCTCGCTAAAGAAATCTTTTGGCCGAGTTTATTACCGGGCCCTTCGTCCGCCGCGGCAACTTGGGTTTCATCCAATGTGCTCTGTGAAGGATGAATTTCCTCACCGCTATTCATAGGCACAATTCCTTCAGCTTCGGCCTCCGCACGGGTCGGCGAAATATGAGTAGCACTTTCAGCCAATTGCGTGTCGAATTCTGCTTCGATATTTTCACTAGGTATGCGCGTAGAAATCACCGCTCCGGAATCCGTATCCACTATTTTAGCAAACTCGCGACCACCAAGCTCAGGCGCCTTATATTCGATGCTTTTTATAAAATCCTCGGCTTCGTGCACCGTCATTTTTTTGGACGAGACTGGCCGCCTTCCAAGCACGCCGAGAGTACGCGGCAGGCTAAACAAAATGACACGCTCAGTGTCGAGCCTTACGCCGTCAAAAGTGTCACTGACCGCATATCGAAATCCGGGCAAATTCGTCGGGTTGAACATTTGGAATTCGGTCTCAAGTTTCGTAACAGGAACAAGATCCAAAGCACGAATACCCTCATCAGACACTCCAAGCGCTTTTAAATTTCTCTCGGCTACCTGCTCTGCAGGCAGACGTTTTATGGATTTTATGGAACTGATTGCACTAGAAGTGCGGGCGGCCAAAGAGCGGACTCCATTGCTCGCGCTCATAATGGCTTCACGCGCGCGAGAAGTGCCACCCTTGAACATTGTGCCAATTCTAGGATATTCATGAACTACGTCACGCATGCGATCCAAGCCATGAAAGCCAGCAACTGTTCCAATCGCGACGGAGCCTCCAGCTATCAACAGTCCATCACGCAATACATCTGCGTTCTGATCATCCTTGATTCTTTGATCAAGGTTGGCCTGCAAATATGCCACCCGCCTCGTGGTGTCTTTGTCATAAAGATTTCTTTCAGAGAGATGGCGAATCCCCAGTTGGACTTCCATTATTTTTGCACGGGCCATTTCCGGTTCGTTAAAAATCTCATCTATAAGCTTAAAGGTCAGCGGTTCAATACGAGCGGGGTTGCCTTCCGAGACCAAGGCCGCAAGCAATGTTGTTGTTTCATCTGCGGGTCTCACCGCTGAGAAAACATCACTTCGTGGCTCTGGACCAGTCACTAACACGACTTGCCTTAGAGCCTCTAAATTCTTTTCGCGCAAATTTTGTGAGGCCTCTCTTGATTCATCCATAGAATCGCGCCGATTCACGGAGTCCAACGGAGGACGAAGGGCGGCGCCTATGGCTGAGGCTTTATCTCCAAGGTAATCTTTGGTACTTGATGCACCATTAGAGACATAGTCTTTTGCATCAGCTAATTTATTCTCGATCAGACTCCCCCAAGGGACCGAATGCGGATTGTCTTTGTCGCGGTTCATTTCCGCTTGGCTCGCATTTTTATCAGATTGAGCATGTTGAGAATCAGAATTGGCCACCTGAACATTCGAGTTATCAGAATTTGAATTTTTGGACTCTTTGGCTTCTTGAGACGGTTCCTCCTGCTTTTTATTAGGCTGCTGATCTTCTTGGTGGGTAGACTTTTGTGGGGCAGGCTTTGGCGATTCGTCTTTGCTGCAACCCACCGTTAGAATGCAGCAAGTAGATAGTGCTGCCAAAATCGTAGTATGTCTCATTGTGACCTCCATGGTAAAATCTTAGGTTCACCCGTGTGAATCAATTCATCTCATCCATAACGAATCGCGACGATCGAAGGCCACGGCCCGCCTGGTTTTGGAAATCGATTCGAGTGCATTTGATGTGCCATTCAGAAATAAAAAGTTGTGAAGGTAATTATTGAGCCATATTGATATTCACAGCGATGATGAGCGCGAATTTGTATTTACTGTTTATATTTAGCGTACTCTTGTTTTTGACGCCTCCGGTAAAAAAGCGTTGAGCGATTAAAGCCGAAGTAGCGAACAGCCTTTCTCCGGCTCATGCCAAAGCGTTGTTTTACGGTGGCGACTAAATCTTCGGGTGATCTCGAGGCTAACAATTTGTTTGTTTTAATGAAATCGGTAAGAACCTGAATGTGAAGTAAGCAATCCGAAAGGTGTTTTTTTAAAGACCTGTTTTGGCGCTCCAGCGAACGGAACCGATCAAATTGTTCAGTCGTCATTTCGCCGAATTTGCGCTTCCATAGATAGGCGGTGCGAATGTTCAGGCCCAGGCGCTCGGCCACTGTCGTAAGTTTTTCACCGCGTCTTACCGCGCTAAGGAACTCTTTGATTTGTTTATCTGAAAATTCTCGTCTCATTTAGACAAGTGATGCTAAAAGTGGTCCAATCTATAAGTTAAGTCAGGCTGTTGTGCTTGCGGTATTGCCCACTTAAACGTTTTCAATTTTCCGATTTTGCCCCGTTTTCTCTAAACTATAAACTATGACAAAAATGTTGATAATGGCTTTTTTCAGGATCAAGAATTTCCGTTTGGCGTGCTAAGTCGAGTCGATATAAAATCAGTAAGGGCATATTTTTTGCTCGCGGAAAGAGCATGTCAGATTTCAAGACTCCATTTTTCATTTTGCTTTTTTCCCACGCGATCATCATCTCTGGATGCCGGAAAAATGTTCACAGCGGAAAGTTTAGTTCTCCTAACAAAGATCAGACAACGAAGACCGAGCCGAATCCCTCAAATAGACCTATGCCGCAGGCTGACGATACACCTTTCAAAGACGATCGAACTAAACTTGCTCAGGAACTTTGGGCGACAACATTGGGTGAGATGTTCAATGAATATTTGTTTGGTGTAGCCGGAGCATCGGCAATACCCAAGCAGTCGCAACTCTTAGTCGACCGCATTTTTGACAAACCCTACCTACTCATCACTCGAATTGCGGCACTTCAATTCCTAAGTGAAGACCTCTACTCGGAAGGTCGGATGACGGAAGATGCGACGCGAAGGCTTCTCATTCTTGAGGGAGCCGTTTCTGAAAGACGATTATCCCGCGTCGAGGCCGGCTATTTTTCTCTCATTGAGCAAGCGATTCCGTTTGTCCTAGTTTCAATTCCCTTTGGCTCACCAGCTGTTCGAGAAGAGGTCATGCATGGAGTTCGAAATCTCGCGACCAGATTTAAATCGATGTGGTCACCGGGATCTGAAACCCTGGAGACAATCAATTGGCATCGCCTAGGAATGCGAAATGCAATTAACGGTTATCAATTCGCAAAAGCGCTTCAATTTCTCGTCAATACCTATGGTCCCTATTCAACAGCTTACTTAATTGCTTATCCATACATCAAGGCATCTACGCAAGGACCTAATCGCGACTTCTTGCTAAGGTCAGATCGTTTGCTACAAATGGACCCTCTTTAGCGACCTTCGCGCCAGGAAAGAAAGATCGATGGGCCGTGCTGTCCGGACTTGCGCCGGCCCCGCGAAGGGAGCCGGGCCATCGATCTTTGATTAAAATTAACGCTTACGGCAGACCGTAGATCTGCACGCTATTCACATCGAGATAGAACGGGCCCGGGTACTTGACCGGATCGGCGACGGTATGCCAGCCCGTGGTGAGCGGACCGGCGACTTCCACGTCCATCAACACCTGATATTTGGCATTGGTCGGAATACCGTTCGTGTAAGTCGCAATCAGCTTCCCGTCCAGATAGATATTGATGCTCTTACCGGGGCGGTATTCCACTCCGTACACATGATAAGCGGCTGAAAGATCCATGCCCGAATCTTTAATGACTTGGGATGCGCCTGAACCGTGGAAGTTCGAAGCGATGACATTGTTCGGGTTCGTGGATCCGCGGGTGTAGCCGGATTCGATCACGTCAATTTCGGGTCCGTTCGCACTGAGCAGCCACAAGCCGGCCCATGCGCCATAGCGGGAATCGGGCATCCGCGCGCGGAATTGAACGTAACCACCGCTCGCCGGAAGGTAAAGCTTGCCGAAACTGCTCACGGCGGCTGAAGAAAAGGAATATCCCAAATTCGAGAAGTGGCTGCTGGCTTTCATAATGAATCTCAGATTGCCGTTGCCACCCACCAAGCTGTTGCCCGTGATGTTGGTGCCAGTTCCATACGGATACGGATCATAGTACTGAATATTGAATGAGTTCGAACACGAGCTGTTGCAATTCATGCCCGAATAAGGACTCGCTAAATGGCCTTGGTCGCCCCAGCGTCCGTACTGATCGTCACCCATATACGGATTCCATTTTGTCGCATCTAAAGCCGCGGCCGTGAATTTATCTTCAAAGATCAATTGCGCGGAAGAGTAACCAACAGGAGCCGCCAGTGACGTTGAATCCGGAGCCGGAGCCGGCGTAGGCGTAGGTGTTGGCGTAGGTGTAGGTGTGGGAGGCGGCGGAGCGCTGGCCACAACCATCACCACGTTGTCGATCGAGACGTTGCTCGCGACATCTCCCATATCGAAGTTCAGGCTGGCGCCCGAGTCGGAAGATTTGGGTGTAAATGTAAAATTAAATGTCTTCCATTTAGTGCTTACGTTGAAGTGATTGAGACTGTACCAACTGTAAGGAGAAACCGCTTGCTGAACGCCGACTTCAAGACTGCGAGCCTTGGAGGCTTTGGCCGAAAACGTAACGGTCACGGACTGCCCGGCAACAAGAGGAAGCCCCGTCTGTCTCAAGGCTGCACAGTACGCACATCCTGAGACGGATTTCCAAACTTGTATGGCCTCCGAATAGGTTCCGGCCGTGCGACTCGCCGAATCCAGGTACTGAGTCCCGGTCGCGCCGCCCGAAAGAAGAAAACTCCAGGATGTTAAGCCGGATTCGAAAGATCCATTCTTAATCACGTTCGTCGCGGCGTTGCCTTGTGCTGAGAAGATGGTGAACAGCGCACAATATAAGCTTCTCCACCACCACTGTTGATTCGTTGCCATAGTTAACCCCCAATAAAAGTTGTGACCTCTACAAACGAGCCTACGGACGGATGGGAAAAGTTGAAACTGACAAACATGGTGATGTGAGGAGGGCGTCCTGACAAATTTGGTTATGAGGCCTGCGTCTTAAGCTGAGACGTGAATTTATAACCGGCCGGGCGTTTTGTGGGGCCGATTCGCTGCAGTTCTCCGGACTCGATCGCTTTGCGCAAGAGACGATGGGTGGAGGTGGTCGATATTCCGAGTTCACGCTGAATCTGAGCTGCCGAAAAAATAGAAAGATCGGTAAACGCAGTTTTCAGCCTCTGCACCTGAAGAAAATGTGAATCGGTTGGGCAGCGCTCGCGCGAGACCCGAAACGAAAATTCCCCGAGAATTTTCAACGAATAAAATTCCTGATCGCAAAGGATGTCCACCGGTATGCGTGCCGACTCCAGCCATCGGCGCGTCCGGCGAATGATCTGATGCACTCGATCCGGCGACGTCGAAATATTGAAATGTTCTTCGGGAAATAAAGCCGAGTGAAGTCCCGCGATTTGATTGGGCTGATAGAAATCCCTGAGCAGAATCTCAATCAGCTGATGACATTTAAAATTTGCGCGAAGTCCCGAGTGTCCGTCGATTTCGCCCGACGCGAGGTCAAAGCAAGGCGCGGATTCCGGGCCCACGACAAAGGTCTCTTGATCAGGCCTCCGGCCGAACTCGCGCCAAATGCGCTCGCGGAAGCCGGACAAAGGCGAACCGAAATAGAGATGAAGAAATCTCGGCTCCTCAAAGCGAACCTTCAAAGAGTAAAGATCGGCCTCGCGCAAGGCATTCCATTGGCGATTGGTTTCGGCCAATTGACGAAGCTCATTGAACGGTTCGAGGCTTTTGGCGTCCAAGCCGTCCAAAATCAATTTCAATTTGTTGGCGAAGAAATGAGTGCTGTTGCTCCCGCCATCGAAATGCCGAAGCGCCAAATCAACGGCCCGTCTTGCCAAGAGAAAATTCCCTTCCTCAAGATGGATTTGCCCAAGCAGCGCGTGGTTGTAGTTTTCCAGATGGAAGTGGCCGCGTTCTTTCGACAATTGAATATTTTTGTCCGCCAAGACTGAGGCTTGATTGAAGTGACCGCATTCCGAGTGCGCGAAAGCGAGATTCGATTGGCCGACGAGAGCCGCATCCGGTGAAAGTTCGCAGCTGAGATAATTTTCCAGACTGGGAATGGCCGCTGAAAATTCCCAACGGGCAAAGTACACAAAAGCGCGGATCAAATTCACTTCAGGCACGGCGCGGGCGTCGAGGCGCTCCAATTTTTTTAGGGCCTCATGGACGGCGCCGCTGCGTAACAGAAGTGCGGCGTACTCCGTGATTTCCTCAGGCCTTGCGGAGTCACTGTTCGTCCTGAACTCGGCCTGATTGACTAAGCGATCGAGCAAACGGAGGCCCATCGAATACTGGCCGGCGCGCCGGCAAATCTTGGCGAGAGGAAGGCGCCACTCCCTCGGCACGCGCATCGGCTTAATCTGAGAAAGATGCTTGGCCGCCTCACGGGATTTTCCGCCGCGAATCAAGGCGTCACAGGATGCGATTAACGTCTCAAATTGGTTCATTCAAATGGTCCTATCCCTTTGACGGATCGGATGAATCTGTAAACGGCAAAAGGGGCTTAAGCCGGGCCGGACCCGGATTTTTCCATCATTGTCAGTTGGTGCCGATGGCATCCCCAATATACAATAGATGTATATTGGGGATGGGGTTCGTCCGTATGGGAATTAAGCAAAATGCGCGTGCTCTTATTCGGTCCACGGTTCTCGTCGCGAGCGCCACCGTTTTGCTCACGCTTTTTCAAAACTGCAGTAACGTCAGCAATGGATCAAAGAACTCGTCCAGTCGTTCCTTGAACGGTGGAGAAGGAACCGACGGAAAAGTCTATCGAAACTACGCGCTCTGCACGGGCGGCAACGTCGATGTGGCGAACATAGTCGTGGTTTCCCCCGATTTGCAATCGGCAACGATGGTGCGGGAAAACTGCGCGAATCTTTCCGTCCCGGCGGCGGTCGCGATTAAGAGCCTCCAATTCGGCATCGAGAATCCCGACGCCTTCGTGTTGAACGGAAGCAACTATGACCGGCAACAAAATTTAGTCAGCCAGCAAGTGACGGTTCAATGGTGCCGGACAGTTGCGAATGACACCGAGATCAGGATTTGGAAATATCTCAATTCCTCATCCGGCTTTTTTGGCAGCATCACGCAGAGTGCGGGAGCGAATTCGGAGGCCCTGTTGCTCGATCCGAACACTACCGGTCCCGGCAATTACGCGACTCTCCCCGATCAGTCGAGCCAGTTCCGTCTGACGTCGAACGGCGGAACTGCGTCGCTGACCTATTCCATCGACGGCGGGCCGCAAAAAACCGTTTCGAATTTGACCTGCGGAACGCAAACTTTGCCTCCCCCGCCGGCCGTTTCTTCAGGTCTATCGGCGCCGCAGGGTTACGCAGCCTCTTTGCTGACCTTTGAAGATCGGTTTTTAAATTCCAGTTTGGACGCGACGAAGTGGATCCCGCAGATCGCCGATCAGAACGGGATTTGGCGTCAAAGCGTGCCCGCTCCCTATTCGGCTCCGAATAGCGGTGGATATGAGGCCCAGTTTTACGATCCCCAGCACGCGATCACCGGCGGCGGATTGAACCTGGTCGCGACAAAGGATTCGAGCTTCGCGGGTTATTCGTGGCGCTCCGGTTGCGTCTCGTCGCATGGATTATTTTATTTGCCGAGCGGCTACGTTCAGGTGCGCGCCCGCTTCCCGGATTCTTCATCGGGCATGTGGGCCGGAATCAATTTTTACGAGGGTGGTGCGAATTTCGGAATCGCATCGGGGTATTTGGGCGGTTTGAGTCCCAATCAAAACGTCTTCGGCAATCTTTTGTCGCCTGGGAATTCGCAAACCGTATTTGATACGGGCGCGGATCTCTCTGCGGATTATCATGTTTATGGGGTGGAATACCGGCCGGGGGTTTCGATCAAAATGTACATCGACGGAAAGCTTTTTGCGGCTTACACAAATAATATTCCGACAGGTACGTACGAGATCGTGCTGAACCTCGCGGTCGCGCAAAACGCGGCGGCTTGGCATACGTTGCCGACTGGAGCGACTCCTTCGCCGAGCGAGTTCGATATCAGCGACGTTCAGGTTTATAATTTGCCGCCTTGATTGATGAATGGATGGGGAGATCAATGTTTCCGGGTCTAATTCTAACGATGTTTTTGCTGATTGGTTGCACCCAGAAATTTGGGTCATCAAAGCTTGCCGACTCGGGAAGTTCAGCGTCGATCAACGGCGTTTGCGGAAGTGCCGGCGGCGTCGCCGTTTCAAGCGCGCCCTCTATGAATCTTTGCAGCAAAGGAACTCCGTCGGCCGTCACGGGTGCCGATCCCTTTGACTGGACATGCAATGGCATCAATGACGGAACGAACGCTTCGTGTTCCGCTCCACGATCAACGTTGTCTCCTCCTGCCGGCTACATGGCCTCACAGTTAATTTTTGAAGACAAGTTCACTTCGGCAGCGCTTGACGTGGCCAAGTGGAATCCTTGGATGGGTGAAGACACGTATGGACGCTGGGGCAATCAGGGAAATCTTCCCGCACCTTACTCCGGTCAAAACTCTGGAAGTTTTCAGATTCAGTATCTTGACCCCTATCCATATGGACATAGTACGAACACGACGGGCGAACATCTGGTGGGGGGAAATGGCTTGCTCAGCCTGATCGCCAGTCCGAGCGACCATTTCGCCAGCCAAGATTACACTTGGGCCTCCGCATGTATTTCTTCTTACGGAAAAGCCTATATTCCAGCAACAGGTGGCTATGCGCAGTTTCGAGCCAAGATGCCTGACACGAGATATGGCGCATGGCCGGGTATATGGTTTATGCCGAACGCCGGATCGGATGGAGAAGAATTCGACCTCCATGAAGGCGGATACTTTGCATCGGGAGCGCCCGACAGCAATTACGTGCTGGCCTCACACTGGTGGGGAGGGGCCGCCAATCAGATCGTCCAAAACACAGGCGTAGATCTCTCGGCGGATTATCATGTCTACGGCGTCGAGTACCTCCCGGGACAATCTTGGAAAGTCTATCTCGATGGAAATCTGATGGCGACGTGGACCTCCGGCATTTCCACCAACGCGAAATATGAATTGATCATCGAGATGGAGATGGCCGGCTCTTTGGCCTCCGGTTGGCACACCGTGGCCGATCCGGTCAGCCATCCGGGTCCCTTCAAGTTTGAGATATCTGACGTGCAGATTTATCAGCATTGATGAGAACGCTCGAAACACCTGCCCGCGCGCCCCGCGTCGGCGGGTTAGACTCAAAAAATATAAGACAGATAAATCGCGATTTGAAAAGAATCCTAGGCGAGGCTCGGCTAAACATTAGCCTTAAATGACCCACCGACCCCCGCCGTTTTTTTTCAAATAATCCGCGCCGCCTGAAATTGCGCCATTTCCGACCGATGCGACCCTATGCATTTCTCGTCGAACATTCTGTTTTCTGAATTTTGATCACCCAGTTCAATTCCACATGCTGTTAAGATCTCCCCTTATTTAGAAGAGAGGATCACAATCACACCTCTCTCCTGAATAAGCAAAAAACTAGTGACCGCCTCCGTCCTTAGGGCCAATCATCGGCCAACGGACATTTTCCCAACGCTCATTTGAAATATCCTTACAGTACGGAAATAGAAACATGCCCAGCTTAGACAATCCGGCAACAGTCAAGCCGTCAGCAGGAAATTCGACTGTGACTTCCACGCCTGGCGAAATCGGAAACGAGAGCTTTCGCATTTTAGATTTGCTCTCGACAGAGGGCTCACCAGTAGTTTCGGGATTTGCCTCGGTTGATTTAGGAGTGGTCTTTGCCTTTACAGACTGCTTACTTGTCGCTCCATTTGTTTTTGCTGAAGACTTCTTTGAGTTAAGGGAACGTTCCCATGCGGCCGGATCATCGGACCATTGGAAAAAGTCTTCAAGCAGGTTCTTTACGCGTGAACGATAGACCTCGAGGCTGTTGCCTTTAAATGCGAGCGCATTTTTATTTTTGAAGCGCTCATAGAGGACCTCGAAGTTATCATTCACGAAGCCAACGGTCTGCTCTTCGGGATCGAGGCCGTCAAAAAACTTTTTGGCGGCAACCCTGCGGCCAACGGCGGTATTCCTTGGGATGATTGATTTGTTTTCGAGATGATCTAAAAACGCGATTACATCGTTGACGGACTTCTGAGTTACGGACATGTATTCCCCCTTTAGGAATTTAGTTTGTAAATTTGAAGACAAACACCCGGCCGGGAAGTTCAATCTACAAAGGTAATATGGACCGCCAGTAAATTTCGTCAAGGCTCGCTCCGAACAAATTTAAAAAAAATTTCCCAAAACATGACCATTGACGTAAGCACATCGCGGCGCTGAAATAAATCAATCCCGACATCCGCAAAATACGTAAAATAGAATAGATATTTTAGATAGTTAATGCGACATAGCCAAATGCTGAGACGTGGTGAACAGGGCGCGGACACCAAAGTTCAGAATCGAATCTTTAAGTATTTATTTTGATGAATCCCATTCGACTATCGTCAGTGAATAATGAGGTAGTCGTTTCGGACACTAGATAGCGGAATCATTGATCATCACCTTGCCCCCAATTTACCCGCACAGTTACCGCCTGCGGGCGAGCAAGGTCTACCGATTCATTTTTCACGGGATCAAAAATATTCTTTCCCAGTACGGAAGCTTGGTTGGGCAAGCATGGAGCAACCATGACCAAGATTTCGCACTTGTAACGTCCATTCCCGATGTTGAACACAGTGTCACTCACCTGCTAAAATATTTACCATTCGCCCCGCTCGGTGGTTGCAATCATCCAAATGTAAATCCAGACTTGAAATTTAAATGGGGGAGTTTTCATGAAATGGATGTTCATCGCCGTTTTTGCGTTGTCGGCCTTTGTGGCGCAAGTGGCGTCTGCGTCTCCGGACTGCATTGAAAATTATTGGGACATGGGTGAAGGTGTGGCCGTGGTCGGCTTTCAGTGCGGCAGCCAAGGCGATGGGATCGGACCTGAAGAAGGGCGGCTCTTTTTCTGCCAGCGCGAAACCTTGCTCGCCAAAGGTGTCTGTACCGGGAGCAACCAATCGATCGCTTGCCGTTGGCAAGAGAGCACAACCTCTTGGCTTTGCCATGAGCAACCAAATGGAAATGCGCGCTTCGATGCCGCCATCAAAAGAATTTCAGCAAACCAAATCCACTATCAAGCCAAATCCCACTTCAATGAAGTCGATTTGATCGGGACTCTTATCCCGACGGCTGCGAAATGAGTTGTCCTGCTTTGCGGGCGCAGTGTGAAAAAATCATTCTCATTGCGCTGTGCCTATTTGCAGCCTCACCTGCTGTTGCCGCACCCCTCTGGGAGTTGAATCAACTTTCCATTTTGATGCCGCTGCCGGAGCGCGAGGCCCCAAACCACCTTTGGGCTCCCAAAACCAGAGTGCGTGACGGAGTTCCTCTGCCTGAGCAAGTGTATCAAGCTTTACCTCTGCTGGTGATTCCAGGTGATCGCAATTGGCTGTTTGAACATCTGCGTGTAGTGGCCGTGCGGATCGATCCCTGCTTTATTGAAGGGAGCGAGCCTTGCCAAAAGCAAATTCGCTTCGTCTGGCAGCCGGTCGAGCAAGTGAACGGCGTTTGGCGAACTCTCGATGCCGCGATTCACACCTTTCATCTGCTGGATGATCGCTCGTGGAGCGACCTCGTTGCGGAACTTGCAAAGCTCAATAAGAAATTTCCCATTCCACCGAATCTGCCCCTTGGCATTCACCCTCTGCTTAAAGTCCAAGGCATGACCGGAGCCTTTGCAACGGAACTCGCACGCATCTTGATTGGGCATATTCGCGAGAAAAATTTTATTCGCGCTACGGCGATGACCGTGAACACTGAGGGCACCATTTGGGTGTTCACTGGATTCGATGTCAAAGACGGACAGCTTACGCGAACGTCCATCCCCAAGACCGACAACGTGGCGCAAGCCTTTTTTTCGAATTTGAAAGGAAGCCCGGAATACATCACGCGAATGAATCCCGAACCATCGGGGGAACAACTATTTCTGACTTTGCTGTCGGATTCTTTTCAGGCGAAACAAAAAATGAGCCAAAATGACGTTGTTGAGGTGGTTCGCAAATCTTTGGAGTTCGGCAATCCAAGACTCTCCAACCCGGGAACCGTGGACTGCGCAAGTTGCCATGCCGCTCGCGCCCTGCCCGCCTGGGGGCAAGTCAATTTTCCGAACTGGGATTGGCAAGGGCTGTTCGCAAAAGAGATCTTTCGCGGCCAAGGGAATTTAAACAACACCAGCATCAGGCCTGAGCGCACGAATGTTTTACGATCCTTCGGTTATTTTGAAAGCGATCCCGCAATCTCGCCGCGAGTGATTCACGAGACGTCATTAGCCGCGGAATTGATGAATCAAGCTCCGGAATAGAGCCTATGAAAAAGCCGATCTGCATCCTCGCACTTATGTTGTTGTTGGTTTGGCTGACGCCTACGAAGCCCATTGATCCGTGGAATCTGCTCAGCCCGAAAAAAATTGCGATCATGATTACGGCGCTGACGCTGATACAAATCATGGGTTCAGCAATGGCGCAATTCTTGGGCGCAAGAGCCGGAGCGATTCTAACCGGATTTTTCGGCGGCCTAATTTCAAGTACCGCGACCACAGCTTCGCTGGCACGAAGAAGCAAAATTCCAAACGACGTGCAGCGAGAGACCGGAATTCTCACTTTTCTTTCTGCAACGGCGGCCATGCTGTTTGAGGCGGCGGGCTTAGTTCTTACCGGTACGGATGAAATCCATTATACCCTGTCATTGATATTTCTTGGGCCACTTTTGACATCGGGACTGATGCTCTTATTCTACTCAAGAAACATTCCTCACCGGGAGTCGCGTCTTGAGTCCTCGGATTTTAAAATAGCTTCGATTTTAAAACTCTCGGCATTTATCATTGCAATACTCACCCTATCTAAAATCTTACAGAATGCTTTCGGACAATACGGGCTTATTGGTCTAACATTTATTGTTTCACTGTTTGAAATTCATGGCTCTGTCATTGCAAATGTTCAGTTGCACGATTTAGGCACGATAAGCGTTCCCCTTCTCGGTGGATTGCTGGCTCTGTCCATCATCGCCTCCTATCTTTCCAAACTATTTTTGATATCGACCTTGGGAAGTTCCGCACTCAAGCGCCAAGCGATTAAAGCCACCAGCCTTCTATTTTTATCGCTGCTTATAAGTTGGTCTCTTTTTATCGGCCTCGTCTAGAAGAGAATGCACTGGCCTTAAGGCTTATGAGCTTCGCTTTGGTAATATAACTTCAGTAGATCTCAATTGTTCACATTGCGGCTCAGAGCCTGCACACGCACGCCCCTGCACACTTAACTTTCCCGAGGCGGGGGTGAATTCGAAATTGGACAGTTCGATATGGCCTTCGGCCGGTTGATCTTGACCAAGGCCTTGGCATTTCAGCGCACTCAGTTTTTGTTCGGAATCGAGTTGAAAGACGCAAGTGGCTTCGCGGTCAAGACGGGCCAGCCTCTGCCCGAAGCCGTCGGCGAACCATATTGTTCGCATCGTGATGCGAATTTCTGAATTTTCAAAATTAAAGCGCGCGATATTTTGAAAATCCGCATTGGCGCAATTCTCCGTGGCATCCAAAACGACGGCAGAGATGGGCTTATCCTCTTTGGTGTTGTCTTGCGTGATGCGCAGGCGGGACTTAAATTTAGGGCACTGATCGAGCGTCACTTCCAGCCGATCTTCCTTCTGATGTGATTTCAAGAATGACGAAACCGCGCGAAAGGGCGATGTGACGTTCTTCTGAATGGGATTTTGCAGGGCCCAAAAGCTCAAGAAGGCGCCGTCGGCTTCGTCGAGTGCGCTCAGCAGAATATGAAATTTGGCCGGCGTCACGTAACTCTTGCGCGCGCTCTTTGAGCTCTCGGCCTTCTTTTTCTTGGCCGGCGCTTTGTGAGTCGCACCGTCACGCGAACAAGCCGCCGCGGCGATCAAAACCGCGACAAGAAGAACCGTCATTATTCCGAACTGAGCACTTTGCCGACCCATGGACCTTCCGATGAATATGAAGATAACTTGAAAATGCAAAGCCCAGGCCTCATGAGATCGAATTGGCGGCGCTCCCACCATACGTCTAGTGCGAAAATGACAAAGATCGGCGTTTGAGCGCGAGTTTTGGACCTGCTAATCTATTGTTAATGCCTGGATTGAAAAAATGGATTTTTTCAACATTCACCGTCCTTCTGATATTTGGCGACGCCGCCTGGGCGGAGCTGCCCTCGCGCGAGCCGAGCGCACGCTCCACTAAACGCCCGCGCCCCACTGTGATGGAAAAGAAAACCCCGTATTTCGCGACCGCATCGCTGTCCACCGCCATTGGGTTGTTCGGCGAAAAAGAAAATCAGCCGGCCAGTGCCCGCATTGGCGGCGGTAAGGCCAGCGCTGGAAGCGTTCCCAACGCGGCCAACGTGCTTCTCATCGGGGGGCATAACCTCTCCGAGCGCGACAAAATTACCGCCCTCTATTTATACAGCCATCACTATTTGGACCGCGATGACAGCGGCGCAACGATTTCCTTTTTGCCGCCCCAGCAATTGTTCGGACTCGGTTACACTCACCAGTTTCTAAAAGAGCTGGCCTTTGACTTCGCCTACACTTATCTCGACACGACCGGCATTCAAGATCCGACGTTGAGCCTCGAGTACAAAGGTAAACTGGACGAGTTTGATAAAAATCTAGGTTGGAGTTTAGGATTGGGCGCAAGCTTGCCTTTTTCCTACCGCAGCTACGAGCTCGCCAAAGTGACGACGCTCTCCACCAACGGTGGACTCCGTTATCATCAAGGCTCATGGGATTGGACCACACGCCTCTCTTATTCTTACACCATTTATGAAAACTCGGACGTCCTGCTGGATGAAGAAGAAGACGATGGCGCGGCCGGAGTCTCACCGGGCGGAAGCCTTTTCGAAGAGTACGACAGCGAGTATGCCGACGGTTCAGGACTTCCCAGCTATGACGTCAACTATCTCTCACGCGAGCTATCGGGAACCCGCGGCAACATGGGCGTCACCTATAAACTCAATTCGATGTGGGAAGTGGGAAGCGCCGGCGGCCTATCGTACAGCTACCTCAGCCACGCGTACGCACGCTGGACAAGCAATATCACGGTCATGTCCATCGGCTTTAGCTTCAAGGGGTTTGCGATCGATATGGCCGCGACACTCACTTCATCGAAAGAAAAAACCGACGATCCCACGTTTCCTGAAAAATGGGGCGGCCGCATCGGACTGGCTTACAAGCTGCCGCTGATTGGAACGCCTTAGACGCATGCATACGCTTACATATTGAACGCGGCGGATAGATGAACTAAATTCGCAATATGAAGCGATCCATGCATACCGAATCTCACCGCTCTGAACACATCAATTGGCTTCGGGCCGCCGTCCTCGGTGCAAATGACGGAATTGTATCCACCGCAAGCCTTATCGTCGGGGTTGCCGCCGCAAACTCCTCGCACCACAACATTTTGCTTACGGGAATCGCGGGCCTCGTTGCCGGCGCCATGTCCATGGCCTCCGGCGAATACGTTTCGGTGAGTTCCCAGTCAGACACCGAAAATGCCGATCTCAATCGCGAAAGAAAAGAACTTGCCTCCAACATCGAATATGAACGCGCGGAACTTTCGCAAATCTATGTCCACAGAGGCCTCGAGCCAAAGCTGGCCGCGCAAGTCGCAGAACAACTGATGGCCCATGATGCGCTCGGAAGTCACGCCCGGGACGAACTCGGCATCACGGAGACTCTCCGCGCGCGTCCTCTACAGGCCGCCTTGGCTTCTGCGATCGCGTTCTCCGCGGGGGCCGCACTACCACTGGCGATGACACTTGTGGCGTCTCCAAAAAATCTGATCGCCCTTGTCTCTGGAGCGTCTCTCGTATTTTTGGTTATGCTCGGAGGCCTTGCCGCACATGTCGGGGGTGCCAATATCTGGAAAGGTTCAGCCCGAGTTGGATTTTGGAGCGCATTAGCTATGGCCATCACCGCCGGCATTGGAGCGATGTTCGGGACAGGTTGAACACTCACCTTCGGCGCCGAAGGTGAATGGGGTGCCTTAGATCTGACGCAAAATCTCGTGGATCGCTTTTTGATCTTTATCTTCCAGCGCCTTTTCGATTTTCAGACTGGCCAGATCTTGTCCGATCGTGAGGACCGCGGCGATTTGCCCCTGCTTATAAAAAGCCACGGCACCGCTGCCGCCCTTCAGGTTTCCATGCACCTCCGCCTTAGTCCAATCTCTGGCATTGCCCACGTAATTTAAAACGATGCCGAATTGCTGGCTCCAAAAAAACGGAATGTCATTGTGCTCCTGATTTTGCCCCAACATATTCAGAGCCGCGCTCTGGCCTTGGCGCTGCGCCACGGCCCAATGTTCCGCGCGATAACGTCCACCTGAAATCGGACTCGGCAAATAGGCGATATCGCCTGCCGCAAAAATGCCGGAGGCACTGGTTTCCAAAAATTCATTTACAACGACGCCTTCTTGACACAATAGCCCCGCCCCTTGCGCCAATTCCAAATTCGGCTTGATGCCGACGGCGAGTAAAACGAGATCGGCCGCAGGCTCTTTGCCGTTGTCGAACAGCACACTCTTTTCGGTGATCATCTTCACGCTTCGGCCAAGATAAAACTGGACGCCATTTTTTTCATGCAGCGCTTGCAAAAATGCGCCGGCCTCTTTGCCCATCACGCTGTCCAATGGAAATTCGTTCGGCGCCACTATCGAAACTTCAAGACCGCGCGCGCGGATCGCCGCCGCCGCCTCGAGCCCGATAAAACCCGCACCGACGATCATCACTTTTTTGGCGTTTCCCAGACCTTCGATCAAGCTTTTGCAATCCGCGAAGGAGCGCAAAACATGAACATGCGGCAGCTCGGCCCCGAGGATGGGCGGACGATTCGGCGTTCCACCGGTGGCAAGCAAACATTTATCAAACGAAACGCTCTCGCCGTTCTCGAGATGCAATTTTTTTTCTCCCGAGCTGAGCTTACTGACCTTCGTGCCCAAACGGATCGTGATCGCATGCTCTTTATAAAATTCCTCGGGCCGCAGCGGGATCCACTCGGGCGGAGCACTTCCGGCAAGATAGTCTTTTGATAGATTCGGCCGGTCATAAGGCAAGTCCGAATCCGCCGTGAAAATGGTGATCATACCGGCAAAGCCCGCCTGTCTTAATCTTTCAGCGGCCGCGTGGCCGGCGGCGCCGGAGCCGACAATCGCAAAATGCTCTTTAGTGCGAGCCGCGATCGGCTTTTGTTCAGCGGCATGCTTCTCACGCACATACAGCATTCCGTCTTTCACTTCAGTCCGCCAAGTCGGAAGCGCGTTGAGCGCCGGGGCTTTACTCGCGGCTCCCGTTTTCAGATCAAAACAAGCATGATGCCATGGACAACGGATAGAATGATCCGTCACGACCCCGTCATTAAGATTCGCGCCGTAATGCGAACACATCGCACCGACCGCAAAATATTCTTCACCGCGTTGAACGACAAGGACCGCTTCGCCGTCGGCGTGGCCAAGGATTTTAGATTCATGCCCGAACTCTTTTGACGATACACCCTGTTTAAAATCCGGTCCCGTCAGTTGTTGATTTCCACCGCCCATGTTTTTCTCCTTAGCGTTTCAATAACGTGAGCAATTCCGCGCGCAAGCCCGCGTCGGTTGCAAATACCCCGGTCGTGGCTTTAGTCATGGTCGTGCTGTTTTGCTTCTCGACCCCTCTCATCATCATACACATGTGCGAGGCCTCGAGGATAACCGCGACACCCTTCGGCGCGAGGATATTCTGCAGCTCTTCGGCGATTTGTTGGGTCAGGCGCTCTTGCACTTGAAGTCTGCGCGCGAAGACATCCACGATACGCGGGATTTTCGACAGCCCGATGACTTTGCCGTTCGGCACATAGGCGATGTGGGCCTTACCGAAAAAAGGAAGCATGTGATGTTCGCAAAGTGAGTAAAACTCAATGTCGCGCACGAAAACGAGTTCCCCCGAAGCTTCGTCAAACAGCGCTCCGCCGACAACCTCGCGGGCCTCGGTGCGATAGCCCGAGGTTAAAAAACCGAGAGCTTTGGTGAAACGCGCGGGCGTGTTGAGCAGTCCTTGCCGTGCGGGGTTTTCGCCGATGAGGCCCAAGAGACGGCCAGTCAACTCTTCCATCTCGTCCGAGTTATTTTCAATTCTTTGGATCTTCATAAGATTTTTCATGAACCCAGCATCGCCCCTCATGGCGAGATGGTAAACATTGTTTAAACTGTTTAAATTAAGGCCCAAATAAAACGCCGTCTTCGGTAACTTTTGCTCAAGCACATCAAGCCCATTGCTGAATGGCCTGCGACATGAGTTAAATGCGCACTGGGTTAAAGGGGGATTTCCGTGCGCACTGTCATTTTCTCAAGTCTATTTACGTTTGTCTTGTTGCTGTCCAATGTGGCCTGGTCCACCGGCTTCTCTCAAGAAGAAAGATGGCTGAAGCTTTCAGAGATGGCCTCGAGGCTGGATCTCTCCGGCACCGAACTGACGATGAGCTCCGGCGGCACTTCGGTTTACGCCATTGTGAAGCAAAACGGCCACGCGATCGGTGCGGTTATCCCGGCCAATTCGGCGACCCAACTTTCCGGCGAAGTCTTAAGTTTTACCGTGGCCCGAGCGCTTGGCTTTTCAAATCTCTATCAAGGCGGGGTTTACTTTCCGCTTCGAGGCGCGAATCTCGCCGCTTTTCGTGCGCTGATCCCCGACTCACCTTTTAAAAGCGCGGCTAAAGAAGAAAACCGCCTTTCTATTTTGAATCGCATCGCCAAAAGCCCCGCGGGAATCGACGCCATTTTTAAAAAGTGGGAGTCCAGGCCCGCGGATTACGATGCACTTGTTCGAGGCAACTCCTTGAATTCTTCGCATGTGTTAAAAGGAAGTCACCAGCCGTTGACAAGCTTTCTGAAATGCCAAGGACCGCAGCCACAAAAAGACGTGATCGTTTCCCTGAATGGCGGGAGCACAAACGAATATGAGGCCGCCCGTCAGATGTCTTCCATCTTGCTGATCGACGCCTTGATGCAACAATGGGATCGCTTTAGCGGAGGAAATTTGCAGACGGTCACTGAGAACGGCCGGGTTTATTTCGCCGCCTTCGATAACGGAGGCACTTGGAGCGAACCATGGACCGCCAAGCATCTGAATCTTGTTTCGCGTTTTGACCGCAATGTCGCGGCCCGGGTACTTGAGCTGAACCGCTTCTTAAATCAAGGCGGCAACTCATTTTTAGGATTCAGAACCGAGCAAGATTTGATCAAAGCTTTGGGCGCCGAAAACTTCTCCGCCGACTTCCGCCGCTTTAAACGCTCACTCAACGTGGTGGCGGGTCACATCCAAAAAAATAGCGGCTGCTTTTTCGAATAGCTATTCGGTGTAGAATACCAAAAGGTTGGTGTATTCTTTCGCACCCACCTTAGCCTGCCCAAGTGGACGCGGGTTTCCGTCGCCGGTGACGGTCCCCTCGCGATCAAAGAACATGCAGCAGCCAGCTGAGTTTAAAAATCAAAGCGCCAATTGCTTTGCTGCGTGCGATTCACTTCGGATGCTTTAGCGACGACCAGTCCGGATCCGTCATCCCACCAGCCACTGTCCTTTTCTTCAAGCTCGGCGCGTGAATGGAGTTGAGCCAAAACGGTTCCGTTAATACTGATCGCGCGCACCGGCCGGCGATTGGTCGCGGCTTCGACCCAGATACGCGAGAAATTTTTAGCGTCTTTATATGTATTTTCGGCGGCGTGAATTATGACCGAAAGCGCCGCCTCAAGCTCCACTTGTTCGATCAGCGTTTTACGCACCTGCCCGGACTGATAAGAAATCGTCTCGCCATCATCTTCATACAAAACAAATTGCGAGGTCTGCGGGCTTGGATAAACGCGCACCACTAAGTCGCCGACATTGCGCCCAAGTTCGTCCAATTTCGCTTTCGGAAAAATCGCGCCCTCGCGCGCGAACATCGGCAAACGAAAAATTCCGCCTTCTTTAGCCGAGATATTGCGCAACCACTCGCCTTGGCTCGAGAGCCGCTCATTGGTGTGATAATTGGTCCAAACACCTTTTGGCAAATACATGTCGCGTGCGACTTGACCAGGATGCGCGATCAATCCGACCAGTAAGTCGCGGCCGATTAATTTTTGGTCGGCAAGCCCGCGCACCTGCCCGTCATTTTGATAATACAGAACCATCGGCGCAATCACCGCTTCGCCTTGTTTAAAGGCCAAGTGCGCAAGCGAATAGTAATAAGGATTCAGCTCGTAGCGCTGGCGGATATTAAATAAATTGCTGCGCTTATCGCCGATACGATCGGGCGCGGTCTCTTTGCAATTGCAAAGATTTTCGGTATGCGGTCGAACCGGCACGTCAAGCAAGGCTCCCGCGGCAAACCACTGTGTGTACATTTCGTTAAGATCGCCCTTCAAGGTCTCGCGATGAAAGCCGCCAAGGTCCGATCCAAAATAGTCCATTCCCGAAAACGACATCTGCATTTGCACATTGAACTGGCTGGCCAAATTGCTTAAATCCGATCCGATATCGCCCGACCACATGGCGACACCAAAGCGCTGAATGCCGGAAATACCCGAACGCGAAAGAATCCAAGGACGCGCCTGCTCGCGATGGCGATGGTAGCCGTCAAAAATACTTTCGCTCCATTTAAAATTGAACAAGTTATGAGCTTGGGCATGCGTCAGCTTTCCATTGTCATAAAATGAGGATGGTTCAAACATTTCCGGCTCGCCAAGATCGGTCCAGTGGCCGGTGATGCCCATGTCGATCAAAGGTTGTCTGCGCCAATCATGCCAGTACTTGCCGGCATCGGGATTCAGCCAATCGAGCATACCGCCCAGTCCCCACCACGGATTGTATGAAATGTAGGTGGCCTTTTTTTCCGTACGCGAGTCGCGCGCCAGGAATCCCTTTTCTTCGAGGATATCATGCACCGGCCTTTTACTTTCGGGATCCAAAACGCCTTTCGAGACATAAGATTCTTCGATCAGCATGATCCCGATGCCGTCATTCTTTAACGCTTTGATCTTTTCTTCGGGCTCGGGGAAATTTTTGCGGTCCCAAACCAGGCCGCCCATGGGGCTTTTTTCGGAATTGCCGATGATGCCGCCGAACCACTGCAGATCTAAAACAAATCCATCGAGTGGAAAGTGCTCCGCTCGCAAGGATTTAAGCTTGCCGTCCATCTCGGCCCAATTGTCGAAGCCGAATTCCGAAATCCAAAGACCGAATGCTTTCTTGGGAGGCACCGGCGGCCGGCCCGTAAGTTCCATGTAACTTGCGCGCAGGTAAGGAAGATCGGGTCCGGTGAAAATATAGCCGCGCGTCTGCTCGCCGCCCATTTCCACTCGCCATAAGCGCGCGCTAAAATCCCAGCGTTGTTTGAACGTGTTGTCCAAGAATAAGGCGAAGTTTTTATTTTTCGCGCCCACTGCATACATCACCGGGAACTGCGCATTGCCAACCATGGCGCCGTTAAATGCTCCCATGTTATTGCCGAATTCCACGCCGCGGGATTTGGGATCGTCGCCCGAATCGCGCACGCGTCCCATCCAATCCCCGTTGGCGATACCGGGAGTAACGAAGCGCTCACCCAAACCGTAAACGCTTTCCATATCGGGCGCCATGATGGTCAGCGACTTAGTGTCACCCTCCATGGCCTTCGCGCAAAAATCGCCGACTTTGTATCCACCCGCGCGGTCCGTCACAAGAAAACATAAATTCACCGGGTCGACTTGGATTTCTATTTTCGGCGACTTCACACCATGCTCAAAGCGCACGACTTGCGTGGGCCGATCGAAATCATGCGCGGCGATCATCGGCGATTTTTCGATCACGCGGCCGTGTGGTTTTCCTTGCGTGAATTCAAAATGGATCAAATCGTCGCGTTCAAACTCGATCGCCAGGTTTTGACCGGCCGTGTTTTGAAAGACGTAGCGGTATTGAACGCCCCGCCAGTACTTCGACCAAAGGAATACGGCGGTGGCCACGATCAATACAAATAAGATTATCGCGCTGATCTTCTTCATAGATTAAATTTATATTTTATTTAAAACGGATAATCAATGCGCCCGAAGGTACATTTAAGGTACTCGCCCTCTGGAAATTCGGGACGCACGGGATGATCTGGAGCATGACCGCCCTGGGCGAATTGTTTATAGGTCCGCCCGGCCTTTTGCGAAGCCTCAAGCAGCACCTGTTTCCAATCCGCGGCCTTCACATGCCCCGAACAAGAGCTTGCAACCATGAGGCCCGATGGGCGAACCAATTTGATCGCTTCCCTATTGAGTTTCACATAAGCGCGTAGGCCCGCCTCTAAATCGGGCTTCTTCTTCACAAAAGCGGGCGGATCGCAAATCACGACATCAAAGCTTTCCGGCGCCAGTGCACTCAAACAATCAAGAGCATCGCCGCAAATTTTCTGCGAGACGGCACCCAGCGCATGGATATTTCGTGCAGCCAAATCGAGCGCAGGCTGCGACACGTCGACCAAGGTCACTTCACAGTCGCTATCGCTTAAGGCATGAACGCGTCGCGCGCC
>CAZVOP010000003.1:0-51370 GCA_964628445.1 uncultured Pseudobdellovibrionaceae bacterium
GCAGCCAAATCGAGCGCAGGCTGCGACACGTCGACCAAGGTCACTTCACAGTCGTTATCTTTTAAGGCATGAACGCTTTGCGCGCCCCACTGTCCGACATAACAGCAAATATCCAAAATCTTCACCGGCCGCTCTTGCCCGGAAAATTGGTTGCGCAGAGCTTCGCTCAAGATCCGCGTGTTCCATTGTTGGTCGAGAAAAAATCCCGTCTTCTGCCCTTGCAGCAAATCGCACTCAAGCTTAAGGCCGCCGATCAGCAAAATCGTGCAACGTTCTAAGGCTTGCGCATCGCCGAAGACACGTTTTTTCTCTTTGATCTGAAGCCCCTCAAGCAAACGCGATTTGCTGGAGGGTGCCTCAATCACGGTCAACAATCCGAATTCGCCTTTGAACGTCTCTAACGCCGCGTACAATTCGGGCAAAACTTTTTCGGCCCCTGCCGTCGACGCTTGCACGACGGCCACCCAACCTTCACTTGCCGTCAAGAACACATCGATGACCAAGCCAGGGATGCCGTCCGCCTCGGCATAAATCCAGCGGTGGCTGAACTGCGACCAGCCGGTCATTTTGCGATGATCGCGCGCTTGTCTTAAGCGGCTGACGAAAAACTCTTTGCTGAATACATCGCGGTCTTTCGAGCGCGAAGAGAGCTTACGAAAACAAATTTGCGAACTGGGATGGGCATAACCAAAAGCCAGAAAATGGTCGGAGGCATCGTGAAGCTCCACCACCTCGCCGGGCGCGACTTCCTTCGCCGAATGCGCGAGTTCGGAAGCAAAAACCCATGGGTGCCCCTGACGAAGCCGGCGGTCGGCGCCTTTTTTTAGCCGCCAGATTTTCACGGCGGATCTCGAAGCGGAAAAACAAAATCAAGCGGCCTTGTCATCAGTTTTTTGGCCAGCAAGCGCAGCAACTGGGGCGTTTGCGAGAATCTGATCCGGCGCGATTTCATGGTCACGAAAAGTGTCAGCGAAAAACTGACCGTCAAATTGATCAAGCCCATAATAAACACGCTGACGGCGATCCACGCCACCAAGCTCACCGGCACGTTGAATTTGAGGGAAGACATCGCGGCACCGAACGAGGCGGATGAAAAAGTGATGTGGCGGATATCGATGGGGAGCCCCGTGATCGCGCCAAGTGCCGCAGCGGTGCCGAGAAAAAATCCCAGGCTTGTGTTGCCTACCCAAAAGCCCAAATTGTGATCGATCGTATGGATCGCCTTGTCGAGACTTCCCCGCCCGACCATCCTGGCCAGCAGAGTCGATTGTCTCAGCCGTTTACCGACGCTGTTGAACACAAACCAATTGTCGGCGAAACCCGCCAGTAAACCGCTGACAAAAAGGCACACTCCGGCCATAGCCGCATAGAAAAACGAAAGACTTTTTAAGCCGTCCAAGGATTCGAGCGTGTGCCAGGCTTTTTCGGGCGACATAATCGGATGCCCGCTCATATTAAACGGCAGACAGAAAAAGGCCGCCGCGGGAAAGGCAATAAAATAATTCCCAAATAGCGCCGCCATCTGGCTGCGAATGGTGCGGATAATCACTTCACTCAATTTTTCGAGAGTTTCTTGCGAGGTCGTCGCGCTATCAAGCGAGCTTGCGATCGTGCTGGCGGTCATGGCCGGCTGCTTGGTCGCAAGCGTCGCCCCCATCGCATGCAAAAACAAAAAGCCCCCGGCGTAAATGGAACCGTAAGTGAGGATCTCCGGACCCGGCGGCAAATGCATCATCGAGACAATCGTCTTGACCAAGGCGATCCCCGCGACGATCACTCCGCCAAGTGCCGCCGACTTCAGCATCCACGACCATTCCGACTTGGTGCGAGTGATGTAGTGCCCTCCGGCGCGGCCCGTATGTTCGGTAATTTGGAAGGCCAACAATTCCAAGTTCTGCCCAAGAAAGCGGCGCAATTCGAAACGTCGGATCTCGGCCAGCATAATTTCAAAAAATAAATCCAAAGCCGGACGCGACTTCCACTCGCCGAGCATCGCCTGAATCAACTGCAACACCAGCTTCATGCGATGAACCACTTGTTGAATCTTCATCAAGCGGTAGGTCAAACCAAGTGAAATACCTTCGGTCCCACGTTTCGAGCGGATCCAATTGACCGCTTCGCTGCAACGGTCCAAAGATTCGGCGATTTCAGGAATGGAGCCTTCACCCTTCCCCTCGAGCAAACCATGAATATGGTGGGTGACATCCATAAAGGAATGCTGAAGCTCGGGTCTTCCGCTCAAGCGGTGCGTGACGACCGGATCATAACCAAGCCCGCCGAGTCTGAGGCTTAAGATTTCCAAACTCATAAAGGTCTGTTGAGCCAACTGATCAATCAATTTTTCGCGCGCAGGCAAAATCAGAGCAAGCAATTCGCCGAAACGCTCACGGTCGATGCGCTCAAGCCAGCCCGCATCGCTTTGGGCGTCGAAAATGCGCGATAGAAACGCCAATATATCCAATTCCGAAGTGGCTTTAGGCAGAATTTTATACTCTAAGCGTTTATAGACCTCGGAGATCGCGCCGGCCTCCAAGGTCAACCCGGTCTCGGTCAGCGCGGTCGTGTAATCGAGGCTCAGCAAAAGAGCTTGCAAAGCCCGGCCGATTTCCTCGCCGTGTTGAGGAGTCGACTTCAGCTCGTCAATAAGCTGCGCCAGGTTCACATTGGGGTTCGCCGTCGCCCCGATCAACCCGGGGCGAATTTGACGAACAAAACGTTTGAGTTCACGCTCGAGATTCACGGCTGAGTTGCTCTCCGATGTTTGCTGGTTCATAATAAGCTACATGATCGATCAAAAGCAACATGACACGTCACGAGTTTGGGCCCTGACCCTTGGCGCCCTTGGCGTGGTTTTCGGCGACATCGGAACATCGCCGCTTTATTCCGTACGCGAATGCTTTTCCGCGCACTACGGAATCCCGGTGACCACCGACAACGTATTGGGAATATTGTCACTGATCATTTGGACTTTGATCATCGTCGTATTTTTTAAATATATTTTGTTCGTCTTACGCGCCGACAACAAAGGCGAAGGCGGGATTTTAGCTTTGCTGGCACTGGCCATGCCGACAGGAAAAACCTCGGGCGGACGCAAGAAGTGGCTGGTTTATACGGGTCTCTTCGGTGCGGCCCTGCTTTATGGCGACGGCATGATCACGCCTGCCATTACGGTTTTATCGGCGGTGGAAGGGCTGAAAGTGGCGACGCCGATCTTCAATGAATACATCACGCTCATCACCGTCTGCATTTTGTTCGCGATATTTTATTTTCAGAGCCACGGCACCACCAAGATCGGCTTCGTCTTCGGGCCGGTGATCCTGGTCTACTTTGCAACATTGGCCGCCCTCGGCTTGCCCCACATCTTTGAAGTGCCGTTCGTCTTTCATGCCTTCAATCCTTATTACGCTTACGAGATTTTTTCGAATTACGGCATGCAGGTTTTTTGGGCACTCGGCTCCGTTTTCCTCGTGGCGACGGGTTGCGAGGCCTTGTACGCCGACATGGGTCACTTCGGAAGACGCCCGATCAAGATCGGCTGGACCTATTTGGTGTTTCCGGCCTTGATCCTGAATTATTTGGGGCAAGGAGCTTTGCTGATTCAAGATCCCAAAGCGATCGAAAATCCATTCTTTTTGCTGGCACCGACATGGGCTTTGTATCCGGTGGTTATGATCGCGACCTTCGCGTCCATCATCGCTTCGCAAGCCTTGATCTCCGGCGTTTTTTCTTTAACCCGTCAGGCGATCGTGATGGGTTTTTGCCCACGGCTAAAGATCGTGCACACCTCCAGCCGCGAGATCGGTCAAATTTATGTGCCGTCCATGAATTGGGCGATGATGATCGCGACCATCTGGCTGGTGCTTGAATTCCGCACCTCGAGCAATTTGGCCAGCGCTTACGGCATCGCCGTCGCCATGACCATGGCGATGACAAGCTCTCTCGCGATCTTTGTGGCTTGGCGCCGCTGGGGTTGGAAACTTTCGAGTCTTATTTTGATCGGCGTGCCGCTTTGCCTGCTCGACGTTGTGTTCTTGGCCGCCAATAGTTTTAAAATTCCCGACGGCGGATGGTTCCCCCTCGTTATCGCGCTGCTTATTTTCTCACTGATGACGACTTGGAAGCGCGGCCGGCGAATTTTGGCGATCCGGCTGCGCGCGCAATGCGACCGCTTCAGCGACTTTATTCGTAATCCTTTGCCGGCTGACGTTTGCAAGGTTCCGGGTACGGCAATTTTCATGGCTTCCGATCCCGAAATGATCCCGCCGGCCTTGGCGCGCAATCTGCGCTACAACCATGTGATGCATGAACAAGTCATCGTGCTAAGTTTGGTGACAAAGGACGTTCCGCGTATCCAGCGCGCCGACCGTGCGAAGATTGAAAATTCCCGCGAAAATATTTACCGCGTGTCGTGCTTCTTCGGCTTTATGGAGACTCCAAGTATTCAAGAGGTGCTTGAATCCATGAAGATCAAGGGTTTGGATATTCCGTTAAAAGAAATCACGTTCTTCCTCGGCCGTGAAACGCTGATCGCCGCACAGCGAACCGGTGGAATGGCGCTATGGCGCGAACACATCTTCGCGTTTATGTCGCGCAACGCTTTTCGCGCGACTCAATTCTTTCATATTCCGGCCGATCAGGTGATCGAGATCGGCTCGCAGATCGAGCTTTAAATCACCTTCGGCGCCGAAGGTGAATTAGCGCCGAAGCCCCTCGATTTTTAAGCCCTTCGGACTAAGGTCAGTGAAGCGTTAAACAAAGATGAACCCATACAAGCAGCAGCTTAAAAAGAATCAGATTCAATCCAAGAAGTGCTTTATATAAATTCCAGGCATGCCGATATTCATCATGGTAGTGATGCATATCAAAGCTCCCCTCGTTTGTAAGTCAATCCACAGACGAGGGGCCTCGACATTCACAAATATTGCAATTGGTGATTCGTTTTTAAACGCCGGTCTATTGAGTGTGGACTCTTGGGGAAACCGTGTTGCGTGTGATCTGTCCGAAAAGCGCGGCGCCGAGAGTGATTCACCTTCGGCGCCGAATGTGATTTAGCTCTTCGCCAACCGATCCAATACGAACGGCAGAATCCCGCCGCTACGAAAGTACTTCATCTCATTCGGTGTATCGATGCGAACCTGCGCTCTCAACGCCTGCGACTTTCCATCCTTCGAGCGGATCACGATGTCGACTTGCGATTGCGGCGTCATTTTATCAAGTCCCGTAATATCGACTTCCTCTTCACCGGTCAGACCCAAAGAATCCACCTTCATACCGTCAGGCAACTGCACCGGCAGCACGCCCATGCCCACCAAATTCGAGCGGTGAATCCGTTCGAAGCTTTCGGCAACGACACAGCGAACGCCGAGCAAACGCGTGCCCTTGGCCGCCCAGTCGCGCGATGAACCTGAACCGTACTCTTTGCCGGCGAAAACCACCAAAGGAGTGCCGGTTTTTTCGTAAGTCGTGGCCGCATCAAAGATCGTCGTTTCTTTTCCACCGGGATAAACCTTGGTGAAACCGCCCTCTTTATCGACCATGCGATTCTTGATGCGCACGTTAGCGAATGTTCCGCGAATCATGACTTCGTGATTGCCGCGTCTTGCGCCGTACGAATTGAAGTCCGCAAGCTCGACGCCGTTCTCAATTAAATACTGACCGGCCGGTGAAGACTTACCGATTCCTCCCGCCGGCGAGATGTGATCGGTCGTGATGAAGTCCCCGAACAATCCAAGGATGCGAGCACCTTTCACCGATGAATCCTTGGCCGCTTCGATCAAACGCGGATCAAAGAACGGCGGCTTCTTAATATAAGTCGAATCCTCGACCCAAGTGTAAGTCGGGCCCTTGGCAGTCGGGGTTTTTTGCCAGTTGACGTCACCCGTGAAAACCCCGGAGTAAGCTTTATTGAATTTTACCGAGGTGACGTTCTTCATGACGAACTCGGCAAGCTCGGTCCGATCCGGCCAAATGTCCTTTAAGTAAATCGCTTCATTCTTGTCATTGTAGCCGACAGGCTCGGCCGCCAAATTGACCTGGATATTTCCCGCCAAGGCATAAGCCACCACCAATAAGGGCGAGGCCAAATAGTTACCCAGAACGCTTGGATGAATGCGCGCTTCAAAGTTGCGGTTACCCGACAATACGGAGGCCGTTGCCAAGTTGCCCGAATCGATGGCCGCTTGAATATGCGGAGGAAGAGGGCCGGCGTTACCGATGCAAGTGGTGCAACCGTAGCCCACTAAATTAAAACCCAAAGCATTAAGCGAGGGCATAAGTCCCGCATCGGTCACATAATCGGTGACCGCTTTGCTGCCCGGAGCAAAAGATGTTTTCACCCACGGTTTTGTTTTCAGTCCCTTTTTGACGGCATTGCGCGCAAGCATCGCCGCACCGATCATCAAATCCGGATTCGAAGTGTTCGTGCACGAAGTGATCGCCGCGATCACGATTGAACCGTGTACCAAATTGTATTTGTTCCCCTTAGGATCGGTCACCGGCACGCACGAAGCCAGTACGCCAAGCTCTTTATCGGGATGATGAATGGCCGTTTCTAAGGAGGGAACGGCAAGTGCACCGCCCTCAGCGCTCCACGCGAGGATCTTTTTTTGATCAAAGGCTTTCAACGGCTCCGCGTAGCGCTGAGCTTCAAACTTACGGAAGGACGCACGCACGTCCTTCAGCGAGTGGCGGTCGTGCGGCTTACTTGGTCCGGCCAATGATGGTTCAACCGTCGCCAAATCCAAAGTCAAAGTGTCGGCATAACCGACATTGGTCGCGGGCTTTTCAACGAACAACCCTTGCGCTTTGTAATAAGCTTCGGCGCGCTCGGCGCGCTCTGCGCGGCCAGTGGCTTTCAGATACTCGATGGTTTTCGCATCGACCGGGAAAATCCCGATCGTCGCGCCATACTCAGGCGACATATTCGACATCGTCGCGCGATCGGCAACACTTAACGTGCCCACGCCCGGCCCGAAATACTCGACGAATTTGCCGACAACACCTTTTGCGCGAAGCATTTGCGTGACCGTCAGTACCAGATCGGTTGCGGTCGCACCCACCGGCAATTTGCCGGTCATTTCAAAACCGACCACTTGCGGAATCAACATCGTGCACGGCTGCCCGAGCATCGCGGCTTCGGCCTCGATACCGCCGACGCCCCAACCGACCACGCCGAGAGCATTGACCATCGGCGTATGCGAATCGGTACCGACGAGCGTGTCGGGGTACATGAATTCTTTGCCGTGCATTGTGCCGATCATCGCCACGTGCGCGAGATACTCAAGGTTGACCTGGTGGCAAATGCCGGTGCCCGGAGGCACCACTTGGAAGTTATCGAACGCTTGTTGGCCCCATTTCAAAAACTGGTAGCGCTCGTTATTGCGTTCGAACTCCAATTTCAAATTCTTGTCCATCGAGTCGGCGCCGCCGAAATAATCCACTTGCACCGAGTGATCGATCACCAGGTCCACCGGCTGCAGCGGATTGATTTTTTTCGGATCACCCTTGCGCTCAACCATCGCCGCGCGCATCGAGCCTAGATCGGCGACCACCGGCACGCCGGTAAAATCTTGCAGCAGCACACGCCCGGGCGTGAATTGAATTTCATAGTCGGATTGCTTTTTGGGATCTTGATTCACCAAAGCTTCGATGTCGGCCTTCTTCACGATCTCGCCGTCTTCGTAGCGCAATAAGTTTTCCAACAAAATTTTCCACCCGTAAGGCATGCGGCTTAAATCCACGCCCAGCTTTTTCTCTAAAGCGGGAAGCGAATGATATTGGTACGTTTTGCCGCCGATGGTGATTGTCGAGAGGGTGCCGAAGGAATTCAAATTCATGAAGGGGTCCTTTCAATTGATGCTCAACGAGAAGCTCTCTATTACGAATAACTCTTCGACAGTCAGAAGTGAATTGCCCTCCGCGCTTAACGCCTCGTGACGTCTGATCCAACGTCTATGTTCACGACACCTTTGCGCACATTCGGAGCTGCTCCCACGCCTGATCAATGACTTAAGCCCCGTTACTACATTGGTTTCCAAGGAACACCGATCTTAGTCCAGTATGAAATTTCAAAAGATCGTCATCAGTGTTTTATTCGGCACCGCTCTCAGCGCTTGCGGAGGCGCGGGAAAATCCGCTCAGTACCTCGCCCAGCAAAGCGTCGAGAACATCGGCTGCAAAGTGTCCCAGAGTGAGATGTGGACCGCCCTGCACCACATCGCCGAAGAAGCCGGCGCTTATCCATCGGCGTCCGAACTGCGCGATGCCTTACTTGCCGCCGGCGAAAACAAAAATCTGCACGGCGAAGCCTTCAGCGCTTACGTTGATGCGTTCGTTGCGAATTATTCCGTAACTATCGACGGCATCAAAGAAAAATTAGCGCCAAGCGATCTGGCCGGCTGGAAAAAAGCTTTGTCGGAAATGGAGATAGGCGTGCGCGTGACCGAAGTGCATGGCAAACTTCAAGACGACATTCAAACCTCAATGCATAAACTGGATTTGGCTGAACAAGCTCTGGGCAAAACTTGCGGCAATCCCGACGCTGGACCAATCGATGCTCCCCCGCCCGCGGCGTACGGCACGGTGTGGGAGCAATTGCAAAAGACCGAAAATCCAGAAGTGTACGGCGCACGTAAAACCCTGGCGACCGCTTATCAAAGCTGCGATGTTTTGAAACTGCCGGCGATGACGACCGCCACTCCAAGCGTTGACGGCATCACGGTTTTGAAAGATCGACACCCAGCCGGCGGATTGAAACGCGTGATCGGCTCAATGGCGAAGGTCAATGCCAGCCACTATTACATAAAGAATCAAACCCTGCCGAAAAGCACATGCTTCGAAGTGCGCAACTCGCCTTTGATCTACGACTTCGGCGGCAAGCCCTACACGTCGTCGAGCAACGAAAAAGTTTTGGACTTTTTCAAAAACGGCGGCAGCGGAACCGAAGCATTAGGCATCGACTGCTCGGCCTATGTCTTCAGCGCCTTAGCCGTGGCCGGCTTGAAACTCGATCCCGATCCCAAAAAATTACTCAACTCTTCGCTCGTCAGCGGCGTCGGCTCGGGCGCGTTTAAAGAGCCGCAAACGAACGGCCTGCGTTGCCTCGACAAAATCACGGTAAGCAAAACACAGAGCTTGATCGCCGGTGATATCGCGGCGATCAACGGCCACGTCGTGATGATCGATTACGTGGGACCCGATCCGTTTGGATTAAGCACGGTCACCAGCTCCGCCGATTGCGTGGCCGCTAAACTTCCGTACAGCAAATTTGATTTCGTGATCGCGCAAAGCTCGCCGGTTAAGGCCGGCATCGGCATCAATCGCTACCAGGCGCGCGATTATTTCAAAGAGTCCGCCACCTATCGCGACGGCCTCACCCGCTACGCCGTCGCCGCCTGCCGCGCCAAATTCGGATTAAGCGCCACGGTCGACACCACGTCCCTCTCCGTCGTGCGCCACCGCAAGACCGCAGAGTGCAAAGCGCCAGCTTTGCAAGAAGCGCGTGAAGAGTGTGTGGATTCATGTAGGTAAACGCGGCATCTTGATGACGCGGCGTTTAGCCGTTACGGTGTCTTTGCCCAAAGGCCAGTAAACTAAATATCTATGCTCTTAGCGCAAAATCCGCGCTTGCCACAGGCCTTCGGCCAAATGCACCTTCACCAAATTACAATTATTTACCTTAAAACGCGGGATCTTCAAAAGATCCTGCAAGGCCAACCACACCGCACCGTGCGCGACCACCAGATACGGTTCGCGCTCCGAATGAACGCTCTTCCATGCGCCGTCGATGCGCGAATAGAAAACTTCGCGGCTTTCGCCCGTTTTGGGTTCACCCTCGCCTAATAACAAATGCCCGAATTCTTCGAAGGTGTGACCTTCCCATTCGCCCAAATCCCACTCACGAAAATCCGCATTCAATTCCAACGGCAGCCCCAGTTCCGCCGCCAAATAGCCGGCCGTTTCGCGCGCGCGCAACATATTGCTCGCGACCAGACGGTGAAGCGGATGTGGAATATGCGAGCGGATCGCCGCGGCCAAGGAACGGGCTTGCAGATGGCCGCTCTCATTCAAAGGATGATCCAGTCCCGAGCCTGCAAGCAAACCCTGACTGTTGGCTTCGGTCTGGCCGTGACGGACGAAATAAAATAACATTTTTTAAATCTAGCGCGGAAGCTCGACCGGCGCCACAGACAAAGCGGCGGGAAGGCCGAATCTTTTGGCCTCAGGTATGGCCGCCATGTCCAACCCCACCGCACGCAGCGCGATCCAATTTTCACTTATCGCTTTTCCACCGTATAAGACGTCGCCCAGAATCGGAAATCCATGCTTTGCCATCTCAAATCGCAACTGATGCGGCCGACCCGTTTGCGGCACAAGCTCCCAGCGCCACACGCCGTTTTCATCCGCGATCACGCGCGCCCGCGTGAAAGAATCTTTGCCGTGCGGAGCTTCGAACGCGCGCCGCTTGCCTTTTGCGATTCGTGACTTCCAGCGCGCCCACTCGCGGTACTCGGACATATCGCCGAAGGGCGCGCTCAAGGCCTGATAAGTTTTGGCGATCCCGCCGCTTGCGCCGTCTTCGAACCACTTTTGTATATCGCGATGGGCGTCGCGGGTTTTGGCAAACAAAACCAAGCCGCTGACTTCAAAATCCAAACGATGAATGGGAAAGATCTGCAGTCCCGCTGCCGCCTGCACCTCGCGCCCCAAACAGGGCCGTGGGTCATCGGCTTCGCGCGCGGGCGTGGTCAGCCACCCCGAAGGTTTATCGACGGCAAGGACATGCGAATTTTCGAACACGGTCTCGTATTTCATGAACGGATATGGCTCCAAGCTTTGCTGAGATCTTTCTTTAGCTCCGCGCGCAGGCGCTGTCGAGCTTCATGGTCGATCGCCCGAATTATCGCCGACGGATGCCACGAAACCAAGACCTTTGCCTCCAATCCCGGTACCGTTAACCAATTTCCCCTCTCACGGGTGATTTTTACCTCGCGCATGCAAACCGACTTCGCAGCCGTGGCCCCCATGGCCAAAATCACCCGGGGCCGAACGGCGGAGATCTCGCTCTCGAGCCACGGCCGGCAGGCTTGAATGTCGGCGGCGTTAGGCTTTTGATGAAGCCGCCTTTTCCCGCGCTGTGCGAATTTAAAATGTTTAACGGCATTGGTGACATAGATTTCGTCACGCGGGATTTTCAGCTCCGCGCACAATTCATCGAGCATTTTCCCCGCCAGTCCCACAAAAGGACGGCCGATCAAGTCCTCGCGGTCCCCAGGCTGCTCGCCGACCAGCATAAGACTTGCAGTCCTTGTCCCCTCGCCGAAAACAGTCTGAGTGTCCTTCTTCGCCCACGGGCACACCAGACAGGTTTTCGCCGCTTGCCTCAACTTCCTAAGATCTTTTGAAGCAGGAGGCCGTGCTAGAGGTTTTTCACTAGCCATGGCTGATTTCCTTTCTCAGCTTGCCGGGGGACAAGGCGCGCTATAGGTTCATGCAAATTATGTTCGCAAAAATATTTTTATCCTGCCTTGCCGCATTCACGCTCAGTGCCGCCGCCGAAACCTCCTCGGATGGACCGTTGCTCCAAAAAAGGCTGGAAGAAGAAGACGCAAGCATTCTTCAGCGCCATCGCCCTTTTTATTTTGCGTACGGCCGCCCCACCTCAAAACTGCAGGTGAGTTTTAAAATTCCGTTAATTCGTAAGGTGCCGCTTTATTTCGGTTACACCCAGTTTATGTTTTGGGCGTTAAGCGAAAAATCAAAACCATTTCGCGATCTCACGTTCAACCCCGAATTATTTTACCGCTGGCATCAGCGCCGGGGTCTATTAAGCTCGATCGATTTCGGGGTCTTCGGACACAACTCCAACGGTAAAAGCGGAGCGGACTCGCGCTCGCTTGACGAGCAGTACGTACGTTTCAATTTCGACCGCGAAGGTGCGCGTTGGCTGACTCGTTTCGGCCTGCAGGCCGCCTACCTGCATGGCTTCGACGACACCAACAAAGATATTCAGAGGTATTTGGGACCGCTTTCAGTCAGCGTTTCCTTCATCCAACTCTTTGATGCATGGTTCGACAAAAGTGAGATTTCGCTGCAAGCGACTCCGGGCGGCAAGCTCGCCGATGCTTGGGACTACGGCGGCTACCAACTTTCATGGTCCTTCCGCTTAGGGAAATTCGCGTTAGTGCCGGCTTTCTATATCCAGTTCTACCATGGTTATGCGGAGACCCTTTTGAACTATGACAAACGGGTCTCCGAGCTCCGCGGCGGAGTTATTTTTTAAATCCAACTATAACTTCCCACGCAATTCCTCGGCCTGCTTCAAATGCGCTTCAATTTTAGGACGCTGATTCTGAACCACCGTCTTAAGTTGCGCATCCTTCACGCTCGGCAACAACTGCGTGTCGATCGTTTTCAAAAGGTCTTTCTGCATTTTGATTTGGTTCTCGACGTAGGCTTTATCAAAAGCCGGGCCGCTTAATTTTTCAAGCGAGGCTTTGGCCTTTTCCGCCGCTGCTTTAACTTCATTGGTTTTTTCGTAGTCGGCCGGATTTATTTTCGCATCGGCCACCGTTTGCGTCACCTTGGTCAGGGCTTGATTATGATCCCAAACCATCCGGTCGGCAAAACGTTTCACTTCCGAGTTTTTCGTTTTGACTTGCGCCAATTTTCCGAGATCGGCTTCCCTGAAATTCGCCGCTTCAAGCACGGATGCAATTTGCGCGTCATTTACCGGCGCAACCGGCATATTCCCTTCAACGGCGAAGGCGGCAAAAGAAAAACAACTCAAGACAACCGACAGCGCTGCGCGTTTCGTTATTTGCATTTTAGATCCTTTCGTTAAGCGTAAATTCGCCAAAACGAAATTAATTTATGCAAATACTATGCGCAGGCGGGACATAAGCCCAGAAATTCAAGTCGGTGGCTGACATCTTTATATCCAAGACGCTTCAACGCCTGATTTTCAGCCTGCACCAAACAAAAATCGATTGCTTCGATTTTCTGACAAGACTTGCAGACGATATGATGACGGTGGTGATGGCCCTCTTTCACCAATTCAAAGTGCGACGCCGTTCCAAACAAATCGCTACGGCGCACCACGCCCAATTCTTCAAGCAGCGTCAGGGTACGATAGACCGAGGCGAGATCGCAGCGGGTTTTCCGGGATTTACTCACCACCCCGTGAATCCATTCGGCGCTCATGGGTTTATTCGCCCCTTTTGTTAAGGCGACAACGACCGCCTTGCGCACGCCCGTGAGCTTTGCGCCCGAGAGTTTCATTTTTTCCAATATTCTATCTTGAATCATGACTCACCTTATCCAAACTCAATTCTAATTGCAAAGCCTTTGCAATTACAAAATCGGGGTGCTACCACCATGTGATGAAAAAACTATTTTTGGTCTTACTCGCTTGGGCCGTGCCGAGCCTCGCATCCGCCCAAACTCTATTTAAGGACATCAACTTGGGCGCGAGCTTCGATGCCGTGCTGCCCTCTTCGTTTGACGACGCTTCTCAAAACAAGGCCTCGCTAAGAGGTGCCGAAGTCGCGCTCTACGGCCCGATCGATCATCTGTTTGACGGCGCCATGTTTATAAATGGCGAAGATGAAGACGGGGAATTTCACGTTTCAGTGGAAGAAGCTTTTCTTTCCACCTCGAAGTTAATCCCGCAGTCGCGCCTGCGCGCCGGAAAATTTTTGCTCAATATCGGACGGCTCAACACCTTTCACATGCATGACTGGCCCTTTGTTACGGCACCAAGAGTGTTTCGCGAGTTCTTTAGTCCCAATAACGCCGCGCTCACCGCGGAAGGCGCCAAAGACACCGGCTTCGAATACACCTGGCTCGTTCCGGTCGCGCAATTTTTTGAAATCACGATCGGCGCTGTCAACGGTTACTGTTATGGTGCTTGCACAACGCCAAACGATCGCCCGCCCCACCCCACATTTTACGCACACCCGTCGACCTTCTTCGAATTCGGCGCAGGCCGTGGAATGCTTGTCGGACTCAGCTATCTTAAACGCGCCGATGCGACCAAGCTCACCAGCGAACTCTCCGGCATAGATCTTACTTATAAAGTGCGCGAGGGAAAGACCATCAAGTGGCTGGTGCAGGCTGAAGGCTACTTTCAAGAACAAAGATCGCCCACTCTCAATGACGGCCGGCAAGGCGGATTTTATGTATTTCCGGCCTATGGGTTGGATTCTGAATGGAATTTTGGCTTGCGCGCGGATTTTTTTTCGCAACTTAACGGCGCCAAGGAGAAGACCTACGCCGCAGTCCCCACGATCACCTTTAAACCCAGCGAGTTCTCGACTTTCCGCCTCGCTTATTCGCATGAGACGACCGAGCGCGCCGGCACTGACCTCAATGACCTCAATGACCGGCAGATTCAACTGCAGTGGACCTATCACCTTGGCGCGCATCCCGCCCATGATTTTTAAAGGAATAATATGAAAACCATTTTCGCCATTTTACTTTTCAGCCTCGCCGTCCCCTCTTTTGCCAAGCCGTTAAATATCGTGACCACTTTGCCGGAGCTAAGAGAGATCGCAAAGGACATTGGAGGCGATGAGGTGCGAGCACAGTCGCTCTTAAATGGAACTGAAGATCCGCATTTTATCGACGCGGTTCCCAGCTTTATCCGTATGGCCGCCGATGCCGACGGCGTTTGCCTTATCGGTTTAGGCCTCGAAGTCGGATGGATGCCGAAAATTTTAAGCAAGTCGGCAAATCCCAAAGTGCAACCCGGAGGCGACGGATATTGCGAAGCGGGCAAACTTATTCAGGCGCTCAATAAGCCGTCGGGCACGATAGACCGTTCGATGGGCGATGTGCATCCCGATGGCAATCCGCATTTCTACTTAAGCCCCCTTGCGCTCAAAGAAGCGGCGCCCGCAATTAAGGATTTGCTTGTCCGCCTACGGCCCGAAAAGAAGAGCGAATTTGAATCCCGCCTCAAGCTCTTTCAAAAGCGCATGGATCTGCTTTTTGCCAAGATCGATAAAAAAATTGCGCCGGTGAGAAAAACAGATCCCGCGGTAATCGAATATCACCAAGAATTCACCTATTTCTTCAACGCCTACAAAATCCGATCGCTGGGCGCCATCGAAGAGAAGCCCGGGGTTCCACCATCGGCCGCGCGTTTAGCGCAAGTTTCCGCAAGTGCCAAGCAAAGCGGCGCAAAACTGGCCATCGGCGCTCCGCAAAGTCCGGAAAAGCAATTGCGTAAATTCCAAGAGCTCAGCGGTATCGCTTACCAAAAGCTGCCCGATATGGTGCAATTAAACGATCCCAAACTGAATTCGATCGAAAAAGTGCAGGAGCGTTTAGCCGATGCCCTAGTCAGTCTCCCAGGAGCCAAGTGAAGCCGATCGTCGAGGCCCAAGACTTAGAGTTATTCACGCCGGCGGGCCGCGCCCTCGCGCACAAACTCAGTTTCAAGCTCGAGGCAGGAGAGCTTCTGCTGGTCGAGGGCCCGAATGGCGCAGGCAAAAGCACTTTGCTCAAAGCCATCCTCGGCTTGCATAAAAATTTTCGCGGTAAAATCTCTTCGTCTCTAAACGGCGAGGAGATCAGCTATCTCCCGCAGCTCGGAAACGTACAGTTCTTTTTACCACTGATTTTAAGCGACGTGGTCGCTTTGCAAGCACAGTGCTCTTCATCCGAAATCGAAAATCTGGGACTCCTTGGACAAAAAAATCTGCATGCGCCCTGGAATTCGGCAAGCGGCGGCGAGCGCCAGAAGGCCTTACTCACGCGCTGCCTTTTGTCCAAAGCCAAGCTCTTTATCTTGGATGAGCCGCTGAACCATCTGGATCAGGCCGGAGCGAAGAAAGTGCAAAACACAATTACCGCCCTCACCGCTCAAGGAAAAAGTGTTCTTTTGGTTTCCCACAGCGCCGAATGGACGAAGACCGCGTCGGTCAAACGCCTCCTCCTGGAAAGACGGGCTATGTGATCACATTTTTGATTCTCTACAAATGGTCATGGGCGGCGGCGGTCTTTGGCGGAGCAGCCTTGGCCCTTGTCGGCTCACACATGGCTGCGCGCAATCAAGCGGTGCAAACGCTTGTCATTAGCCAAGGCGCCTCCCTTGGCGTGGTGATCGCACTCGCCTTCACCCATGCCCACGGGCAAGACAGCGAAAGCGCCATCGCCTTTTGGCCCTCGCTCATCGGACTCACCATGGCCGGCGCCGCGTATTTATTTTGCGAATGGGCGATCCCGCAACGCTGGCCGTCCCGCAACACTTATTTTGTCGGCATCTTCGCGCTCACCCTGGCAACGACTTATCTCATTATTTCTTTAGTGCCCAGTTTAGAAACCCATATGGCTGCCTCTTTCTTCGGCGACATCAGCGTGGCGAGCGACGGTGAAGCCAGGCTGATTGCGCTGATCGGCCTGCTGAGCGGCTCTTTCGTGTTCTATAAATGGAATGCGATCGTTAAATGGTCCTTCGAACAAGTGATCTTCCGCTCGTTCCATGCGAGTCGTCGCGACCGCTCTATTCAGTACGGTTTCCTGGCCGCAACGTTGATCACGATCACTGCTTGCGTGCAATTTTTAGGTTTGCTTTTCACGCTGTCGTGTTTATTTTTGCCGGCAATGGTCTTAAGCCGGACACAACAAAATCTTCGCGGGCTGGCGACAAAACTCGTCGTTTCGTCCGCGCTTGGCGTGACCCTTGGCCTGGGCTTATCGTTATGGCAAGGGCGGCTTCCCACCTCACCCACGCTCACCTTATCTTTGTTGCTGACATCGCTTGCGCTAGGATTACTCGTCCGCAGTCGCTAGCGCCGGAGAAGGCAGCGGTTCCACTGCTTTGTAGGCACGAACAAAATCGATAACCATTCGTTGCGGAAAAATGGTTTCATCGACTCCCTGCTCCCCGCCCCAAGCGCCGCCGACGGCGATATTCAAAAGAACGTAGAACGGTTGATCGAACGGCCAGTCTTTCCAGTCCGTGTGTGGATTTTTATAGGAGTAATAATCCTTGTCGTCCACGAACAGATGCATCTCGTCTTTTGTCCATTCCAGCGCGTAAATATGAAAGGCGCTGCTGCAATCGAGCACGTCGATTTTTTTTGTCTTTTGCGTGCCGATAATCCAATTCCAGTTTTTAGTGTGAAAGCTTCCATGGACGACGCCCTGATCGAAACCGACGTGCTCCATGATGTCGATCTCGCCGTTGTCGGGCCAATTCTTTTTCGAATACTTGCCGTTTTTAGCAGGCATCATCCATGCCGCCGGCCAAGTTCCCCGGCCACGCGGAAGTTTGGCACGAACTTCGATTCGGCCGTACTTGAACTCACCTTTCGAATTCAACCGCGCCGAAGTGTACTGCATGCCTTTATAAACTTCTTTGCGGGCCTCGATGATGAGATTGCCGTTTTCGACCCTCACGTTGTCTTTACGGCTTGTGTAATATTGAAGTTCTTTATTTCCCCAGCCATGGCCGCCGATTTGATACTTCCACTTTTTCGCATCGGGAGCGCCCGGCTTATCGAAGTCGTCCGCCCAAACCAATTTCCATTTATTTGTCGGAGGCAGCAAATTGGGCGCGGCAATAGACGGCGGTGCTTTCAGCACACGCTTCTCTTTGGCCTCGATTTGCCCACTGAACGCAAGAAGAGGGCAAAGCAATAGAATCGTGCCGAATAGACTTCGCATATCCCCCTCCTTCACAATTTACCTTACAGATAAACTAATAAAACCAGATTGGAACCACCCCTTCAAGGTGCAATGCGTGGTTAAGATGAGGGCCATTTAAACCCGCACGGGCGAGGATTCCCGCACCTATAAAATATTCCGCGTTCCACTCTGAAACCGCCTATTCAAAGCTATCCGTCCTGCGAACCCGCTCCCCGATCTAAAGTTGGTATTCGAATTGTATTACGAGTGAAGCGGACGTTAACCCTACATACCTTTCGAGGAGGTTTCCCCATGACCAAATCCCATCTGACCGCACACATGCTTGCTGCCGTGGCATGCGTCGCCGCGCTTTCAGCATGTTCCGAAGATAAAAAAGCTCGTGTCGAGCAGCGCGTGGTCGAAAAAGCTCACGATCCGGGCGCATGTCCCGCTCTTGCCGATGGCCATTACCGCTTAAGTAACGCCGCGGCCGAACGTCCTTTGTTCGTCGACATCTCCCGTAACAACGGACGCGAGTTGCAAGTTCAGTTCGACAGCAATGAAAAATATCTGGTGAACGGCAAAGAACAACCCAAGCCCGACGGCTCTAAATTTTCACTCGGCTGCATCGCAAACTCGGTACGAGTTGCCGGAACCGATGCCAAAGGCCAACGCACCAAATTGACGATCGTTCCCACTCAAAAGGGGTTGAACGTTCAAGAGACGGAACCGTCTAAGCTTCTCGCGACCTACGAGAAAACATCGATCATCGGTACCGCCGTCGATAAGGCCGGCCGGGCGATCGACCAGCAAAATCCGCCCAGTGGTATCCCAAGCCCCGACAACGTAAAGAAGTAATTATTTTTCCAGCGCGGCCCGCATCTGCGGGCCGGCGACGCCTACATCACATCGCTGAAGTAAGTCCATTTTTTATCGATTAACTGGTAATCAAAATGACCCTTTAGTCCCTGCCCGTCACCGCAGCTCAAACAACCGTCGAAAGTCACATCCACCCGTGCGCGACCGCACTCTTTGCCCACCACGCCCTTGGCCCGCCAAAACCGTGAATCGCCGTTGCCCAAATCCGGGACATCGACGGGTGCAAGCTTATTGCTGCCAACCCAATAGTTGAATGCCTGTATAAAACCGTCGTGATCCGTTTTTGAAGTTTTAAAACGCAAAAACACCAGAGATACGCCCCGCATAGTCGCGACAGATTCCAATTCGCGGATTTTAAAATCATCTTGTGGAAGGCCGGGCGGAATCGCGGCTTTATTTTTTCCATCAAGCCGTCCTTTGAAGGCTTCCAGCATTTCGGCCGAGGGGGAAACCGACTTCTGCTTTTCGACGCAAAAATCACGGGCCGAAAGACTAAGACTCAGCAATGCGAAAAAAAGCAAAATCAATTGGCGCATAAAAAAATGGTAACGGGAGGCCCCGGCGCTGTCAATTCATGAGGCAGATTTGAACTTAACGAACCTGAAGTCGGATTGGCTTTGTGCCCACGCGCTCGCATTGTATTTGCAGAACTTTAGAGAAATTACTCGCGCGAAGGGGGCCGAATGGTTGGTCTAAGCGGATATCACGCCGATTCTCAGGGTCAATCCAGCTCACTCGATACCGAAGCGGGCCGCAGATTTGACGTCACCCTTTTTTCCGCGCTCGATGCACTCGACAAAAATAATGTTTCCTACGCCATCATCGGGGGCATCGCCGCAAGTGGATTGGGACGTCCCCGCTCCACGCAAGATATCGACTTGTTCGTCCGCCCCGAGGATGCGGAAGCGATTCTTGACGTCTTAAGCCATCACGGTTTTCGTACCGAACAAACCAATCCGACTTGGCTGTTCAAAGCTTTTAAAGAAAATGTTTTGGTCGACATTATCTTCCGCTCCGAAGGCGGATTTTATTACGATGATGAGATGCGCGAGCGCACCGTAAAAGTAAATTACCATGGACGCCAAGTTCCCCTGGTCAGCCCCGAGGATTTTGTATTGATTAAATGCGCCGTTCATTCGGAAGAAGGACCCCATCACTGGCACGACGCGCTCTCCGTCCTTTCGCACGCCAAAGTGGATTGGGATTATCTGCTGCATCGAGCGCGCAAAGCCCCACGTCGGCTGCTGGCGCTTTTGATGTACGCCCAAAGCGACGACATCTGGGTGCCGAACCAAGTGGTTCAACGTTTGTACCAAACCTTGTTCGGCGATCCCTCTGCGCGGGCGCCGGGCGGCCAAATTCAAAGTGCTTCGCGCTCAAACCCGACTATGCCGCCGCCCGGAACCGGCAAGTCCACCTCGAGCGAAGCCTACCTTGGCGCGCAGATCCGCGAAGCGCTTGCCGCCAATGAAGAGATCGGCGCAATCGACGTTGACATTTGGGTGGAAGGTCACTTCGTGCTCGTGCGCGGACGCTGTCAAACCGATAAGCACCGGCAAACCATTTTGAAATGCATCAAACAGTTGGCTCCCCTTCATGACATCCGCGATCAAATGCAAATCAACGATTGGCAAGGCCCCGGCGAAACGAAGGAGATCGTATGATCCGCATGGCCGCCGTCGGCGACGTTCACTTCGACCGTGAATCGCGCGGAAAATTAAGCAAACATTGGGTTGAGCTCGACGGCAAAGCGGACTTGCTTTTATTGGCCGGCGATCTGACCCAAGTGGGCCACCTCGAAGAGGCGCGCCCGCTGGCGGAGGATCTGGCCGAATGCCCCGTCCCCGTTTTTGCCGTCCTTGGCAACCACGATTACCACATGGACCAAGAGCAGGAGATAAAAAAAATCCTGAACGACGCCGGCGTCACCGTTCTTGACCGCAATTATGTCGTTGTTGAAATCGGCAAATTTCGAGTCGGCATTTACGGACTCAAGGGCTTTGGCGGAGGATTCTTAGGCGCATGTTGCAGCGAATTCGGCGAGAAAGAAACCAAAGCTTTCATTCACACCACCAAATTAATGGCGGAAGAATTGCGCAATGGGCTTGAGGAAATGGAGGCCGATTGCAAAATCGTACTGATGCACTATGCGCCGTCGCCGGACACCTTGATGGGTGAGAAAAAAGAGATCTATCCGTTCCTCGGCAGCTATTTGCTTGGTGAAGCCATCGATGCGGCCGGCGCGAACGTGGTCTTTCACGGTCACGCCCATAAGGGACTGGAAACCGGCGTCACGCCGGGCGGGATTCCAGTCCGCAATGTGGCGCAACCGGTGATTCGCCACGCCTTCAATATTTACTGCATGAATGATTTAAGCGATCAGAGATTGAAATCGTCAGCCGCACCCGGATCGCCGCGTGTGACCGCTTCGGCTTTGACCTTGGAAACGAAAGCCGACTTAACGTCTTGATTGAGCGCCGGCTCACCCGGATCCCAAACCGTACAATATGGCGAGTTGGTCAGCGCGCTGGAAATCGCGGAAGGCCCCTCAAGACATTCATGATTCTTGGTGTTCTTGCAGCGGCCCCAAAAAAAGTCGAAGCGGCCGACGGCATTAAAGTGCTTCGGACTTCCGGTGTCACCGACCACCACGAAACCGTCATGGATCATCTCGAAACCGTCGCGCTGCAGGTTTCCGCATTTTTTTCCGACCAGCGCCGGGATATAAACCACTTGGCCGAACTTGTGATAGACCGTGCTTGCCGCGATCGTGCGGCAGGGGTTCAAACAGTTTCGTTGATTGCCGAAACCGTTTTTGCAACGAACGGTGGACAGCTTCTCATCGGAGTAGCCGTAATTATGCAAGTAAGAGGTTCCACTCTTCTTGTAGATGCAAGTGCCTTCGATTAGATCGCAGATCTTATGATTGTATTTTTCTAAAAGAGGAACGTAATAATGGGTTACGAGCTTGGTTTGCAATTCGGTGCCCGGAATACAGCGCAAAGGAATGTCGCTCGGGACCGCTTGGGCAAAAGCTTGCACGGAAATGATAAATAAAGATGCTATTATGATGCGCATTCTTCAATGCTGACTGTTCCCCATCGGCCCGCCGAGTCCAGGTGACGAACTTCTAGACAAAGGACTCCCGATTTCATCGTGAATTCATTCAATCAGGCCTAGAATATTTGCCTGTCTTTAAGGTCTCGCTTGGGCTTTTGTCGTGTTACGCGATATACAAAGCGCTCATGTTTTTAAAATCCACGCTTATCATCTTACTGGCGATGCCTGCGTTCGCATTTGCGGATCAAGCACTTCTTGAAAAACTCGTCGCGCTCGGAGTACCCGCGCGCATCGAAAGACTTTTGGACTTTCGCGACCGGTCGATGGACGCCGAATTCGTGCAAGACGTTTACTATTGCAAAGGTCGCGCGCCCACCGACTCGGAAGCTTGCCCCCGCAAAGACAGAATCCCCACCACCCGCACGATCAAAGTCATCCCCCATGACTACCTCGTCTATATAGACATGAAGCAGCCTTCCATCATGCGCCGCATGTGGGTGATCAACTTAAAAGACATGACGGTCGAAAGCCATCTTGTCGCGCACGGGGTAAGATCCGGCGAAGGCGCCAACGCCACGAAATTCAGCAACACTCCCGACTCGCGCCAAACTTCGCTCGGCATCTATATCGTCGGGCCGATATATAAAATGGGTGGACACGGTCCCTCGCTTCGCCTTTATGGAGTCGAACGCTCAAACGACCATGCTTATTTGCGCGATGTGGTTTTACACGGCGCCAGATATGCCGAACAAGGCTTCCTTGCCCGCCTGAAAGCAAAGCTCGGCTTAAAAACCGAACGCCTTGGCGAGAGCTGGGGCTGCCCCGCGGTCGACCGCAAAGTGGCCGAGCGTTTAGTTCCCCTGCTGGCCGATGGCGCCCTTTTGTACATCGACCACGAAGACGCGATGGATGAAGCCTTAACCGGCAATCCCGTCAACGTCTCGAAGATCGTCCCCCTTCCGCGCCCGCGACCCGAAAGCGCCCCGCAAGAAGAGACCGCAAAAACGGCCCAAACCGCGGAACAATAATTGTACTTCTATTCGGCATATACATTTTAAGCCCGCCTTGATCGTTTAGACGATCAAAACGACGGCAAACGCCGTTGGTGTCGAGAGCTTAGACAGGATGATATGCGTTCCCTAATACTGATTTTACTCATGGCCGCTTTACCGGCGTTTGCAAAACCGGCGACGAGCAAAGTGATCATTTCGGTCACCCTGTCCACCGGAGCCGTGCAAGTGACGAAATTCAACGCCAAGGGGAAGTTTGAACTGCAAGGTCAAATCCTTCCGGTTATGGGTCAGTCGTTGCACACGGGAAATTTTAAGCCGCTGAAAATGAGAGAGCGTTTCCGCTCACAAAACGGCAACGTTATGCTTGAAAACGTGATCCTTTTTGACGGCAACCGCACGCTTCGCACTTCACGCCTTTTTGAGAGAATGAAACTCGAAGGCCGCCGAGTCAGCGGCGCCATCGTGCTTGAACCGGAACTGGGCTCGCTGGTGTTCAGCACCATCCGCCAATACGGGCTCAAAAATACGCAAATCCGTATACGTAACTAGGACTCCTTCTTGCTCTCTTAAGGTCTGAATAGACCGTAATTGAGGAGAGCTGCAATATGATGAATTTAAGAGCAAAAACGAAGACCAACTTGGGCCTGGCAGTGACGTTTGCCGTCCTTTTGGGCGCTTGCACCAGCAAGGCGATCAAAATGGAAGCCAGCGAACTCGCTCTCGACACGCCGGAAGTGGAGTCGAGCTTAGTGGCTTCAAATGACGACGGAACTTTTGTTGAGCAAGAAGCCGTCGCTCCCGTAATCGCAAAAAACAAGGTCCGCCATAAAAAAGCCAAGCGCAAGGGCGCCAAACATGTCGCCATGAACGCCAAAAAATCGTTCAAGAAAAAGACCGTCGTTTCGGCTGCCGCCACAGTAGCTAAAGAAATTGAAGCTCCGAAAATGGATCAAGAGCTTTCAAAATATCCGTCAAACGATATCTTGAGCAGCATCACAATCCCCGTTCCGGCCACTGAAGTTTCGGCTGCACTGAACGGCGAAGAGGGCTCAAGCAAGACCATGATGTTTGTTCTCGCCGGTCTTTTGATTTTGGGCGCACTGGGCGCTTTCATTTATAAAACACGTTTTTCGAAATCGAAATCGCGCCGCCGCCTCGTTTACAACGGCTAAAAAATAACGGTGGAGTTTTGGGTCATTTGCACCCAAAATTCCATTCGTGCCTAAAATACTTTTTTCTCTCCTCGCGCTGTGCACTCTCTTTCCGCCTGTTTCGGGCGGACCGGCTTTACTCATCGGACTGCTCGCGGCATTGTTCCTCGGCAATCCCTTTCAAGAATATACGAAGAAGCTCACCAAGCCTCTACTAAGCCTTGCCGTTATCGGCCTTGGCGCGGGCATAGACCTCGTGTCCGTCGGGCGCGCAGGGCTTCATGGCTTCGCTTATACGGTCGCGGGCATCGCCTTCACCTTCGCTCTGGGACTGTGGCTGGCGAAGCTTTTGAAGATCGAGCAAAACATCGCTTTGCTGGTGACCGTAGGTACCGCGATTTGCGGTGGAAGTGCGATCGCCGCGATGTCGCCGGTCATTCGCGCCAAACACCATGAAGTCTCGGTGGCGATGGCGGTCGTTTTTGTGCTGAATGCGGCGGCTTTGTTTTTGTTCCCTGCGATCGGCGCCTACCTGGCGATGGGACATGCACAATTTGGCTTGTGGAGCGCACTCGCGATCCATGACACCAGTTCCGTCGTCGGCGCAAGCTTGCAGTACGGCGGAGCCGAAACCGTCGCGGTCGCAACGACCGTCAAACTGGCCCGGGCGCTCTGGATCGTGCCTGTCACTTTGCTCGTTGGTCATTTCGTTAAGCGCACCGCCGGCCACGAAAAGGTGAACTCGCCGTTCCCGTGGTTTATCATCGGCTTTATCTTGCTTTCGGCGCTCTCGACCTTTTTGCCCGAACAACACGGTCTCTTTAGCTATGTCGAGTTCGCCGCCCGCCGACTGCTGATCGTGACTTTGTTTTTCATCGGAGCCAATCTCTCCAAAGAAGATCTGCGTCAAGTCGGCGTCACTCCCTTGGCCATGGGGATAGTTTTATGGATCGTCGTGGCAAGCGTAAGTTTGGCTGGCATTTTACTGACCACCGGGTAGTCTTTTAATCTTCAATCCGGGGGTTCATTATGAAATGGCTTATTGTTTTAGTGACGTTTTCTTCTGTTTCTTTAGCCGCGCAAATCGACGATATCGGTGTCGTTAAATCGGCCGACGGTAAGACGGCTTACTGCCAATCTTTAGCGGACGCCCATTCCGCAGGTTACAAACCATTTATCTCGACGATCGTACCCGATGACGACGGCTTGAAACTTAATTTAGGAATGTCTGCGCTGATCTGCAGCCTTCAAAAGGATGGTTCGGTCGCTTGGGGCTTGCGGAAGTTCAACGAATCCCTGCCTTACCGTAATTTTACAGGCGCAACGGTAACGATTGAAAATCAAGAGTTCGTCTTAGTGAACAGATCCTCGGAAATCCTGCAAATCGTGCCGACGCTCAACGAGACGATGCAGATCTTCGAATTCACCGTCCCCTTTTCTTCCATTCTTTCCGCCAGCGAACAAAGGCGTTTAGATAACGGCGAAGAGCTTTATATACGCTGGGAATTCTTTCTCCGCGGAAACAATGTCATTCGCGACGCCAGCGGCGTAACCCCGATCGGCTTGCGCGCCGGTGGCTCCTACTATCTCAGCTTTTCGCTCAAAAAGAGCGGTGCTTTGATCGAGGTCGGCAATCTACGGATGAATTAAGTTAGCGGCGGATAAAGTCCATTGATTGGCCATCTGCACTGACGCGCAAAACGCCGTCGGCAATTTGGTAATCCACGCGGCCCGTCTTCACACTGGAATTGCACTCGAAGCCGCCATCGCTCACCTTGGCTTGGCCGTCCCCGAGAACTTCGATTTTATTGTCCGCAACAGTGGTGGGTACGGTTACCGAGGCTTCAAGTTCTTTGCCGCCTGGATAGTAGCAAATCGTCGACATAGCGGCGGTGGTTTCTTTGAAGTCAAAACCCAGCTTCGCCGCGATTCCGTTGGACTCAAATACGGGAGCGACCGAAATCCAACGACCGAGGATCTGTGCATCGCTTGCGTAAGCGCTTCCAGCCGCACCCAAAATCATCATCGTCAAGGCTGCAAAAAAATTCTTCACGCAAAACCCCCCTCAGAAAATTGTTAGCCCTCCATACCAAAGGTTACGGCAATCAAACAATCTTAAACGCCGCTAGCGCCGTGCGTGCAGAGAGCAGGAATATTTTACTTCGAGATAAGGAGCATGGAGCAAGCCCGCATGAACCGCGTGAGCAACGATTGGGGAGGCCTGACTTCTCTTAAGCGCAGGAAGGCCGATGTTTCTTGGGCATTCAACCAAAAGCGCGTAGTGCCTTCACCTTGCACATTAAGGGTGATCAGGGCTTCAAGGTCAGGGACGGCCCCGCCCCTCTTCACGATCAGATCATAGATTTCGGAGCGTAAAGAATCCCCGACCTGCATTTTTAAATCTTGTCCTTGGTGGCTAAAGCGCAGCAACATCGCCGGCGAAGACTTCTCGTACACGATGCGGCCGAGATTGTTGCGTAAAACGAGATCGAACATTTCCAATTCGGTATTCACGGCGTCCGTCGCCTGCGAGCTGAAAGCGATAAACTGGCTTTTCACTTCGATGTCGTCTTGAAAGCTAAACACATCGCGGCCGTCGACTTTAGAGTAAACCGGATCGATAGGCGCGCCGCTGAGTTCGGCATGGTAATCAAGCATCATATAATGCGAGTGTAAACGCCCCCGCCCGGCTAAATTTTTGTCACTGTCATAAGCTTCACGCTCGGCGTTCGTGCGAAACTCGGCCGCCTGCGCACTGGTCAATGTATGCTGAGGACTGCTGAATTTTTGCGAGAATTTTTGGCTGCGCTCGATCCGCGAAAAGTAGATTGGTTTTGCCCAGCCGTTTTCGTTGACCCATTCGCTTTTGGCCGAAGCCGGAAGTGACATGGAAAGCATTAATCCGGAAAGGAGAATCGTTGAAAGTGCAGTGAACCCCATAGCGCTAATTTACTCCAATCAAACTCAACTTTCGCCTGTAATGATTCTGACGAAGTGACGAATTTGGGCCACTCATGTTAGCCTTATTTGAGATGAGAAAGATCCTGGTTTTCCAACATGCGGCGCACGAAATTTTGGGCACCCTCAATCCGCTGCTCAAGCGCCAAGGTTTCCGCGTCCGTTATGTGAATTTTCAGCGCACTCCCGAAGCCGAGCCCTCACTCGAAAAATACCAAGGCCTTATCGTGCTTGGCGGGCATATGGGCGTTTACGAAGCCGATAAATATCGGCATCTGACCCATGAGTTGAAGGTGATTGAGCAAGCGCTCAAACGCGATATCCCGATCTTAGGGATTTGCCTGGGCTCGCAATTGCTTGCCAAAGCCTTAGGCTCGGAAGTGCGCAAAAATTCTCACAAGGAAATCGGCTGGTATGATCTTAATATGACCGCTCAAGGGGCCGAAGACCCCCTCTTCAATCATTTCCGCACCCGAGAAAAAATATTCCAAATGCACGGCGACACCTTTGATATTCCAAAATCAGCGGTGCATCTCGCACAAACGGAACTCTGTCCGTCCCAGGCCTTCCGCTACGGCACAAATGCTTATGGGATGCAATTTCACCTGGAAGTCGATCAAGCCATGGTTAAGCGCTGGCTAAAAATCCCAACCAATATCGAAGACATGATCCGCTCACACGGAAAATTCGATGCCGGGATCATCAATGAAGACACCGAAACACACATCGGCCGCGCGCTGGAACTGGGTGAGCAAACATTTTTGAAATTCGCAGAACTCGTCGGGCTGCCCGAACGCTATGAACTTCTCTGACGCTCAATGGAATAATCTGTTCAAACTTTCCCTTGCCATTACATACCGCGCTAAAATAGCTTCGGGTTTCGCTTAAATAGAGGCGATCGGCGCGTGGCTCAGCTTGGTAGGGCACTTGCTTGGGGTGCAAGAGGTCGCTGGTTCAAATCCAGTCGCGCCGACCAATTTACTCCATCTTAAATTCGAAAAATCCCTTGCCGCACGGCTTCTTTGCCAGGCAAGAGGCCCGAGCAACTCTGTTTGCACAGAGTGAATAATATTGATTTTATTTAGCCACGGATCGCAAAGCCGCGATGCGGCAAAAAAGCTTGCCCCAGCCTCCTTCCTACGGGAAGATTTTTGGCTGGGGGAAACAATGAAAATCAATACACTCTTCGCACTGCTGCTTTCGCTTGTTATTTATCAAGGCCATGTCCATGCCGATGACATTAATTCGACCCGCACGATCGCCAGCTTCACGATTGGTCCAAATCCCAAAGACTATTCCATCCGGGTACGCAACTGCGCGGACGATCTTACCCACATCAAACTGCGCGTGACCGACAACGGCGTTATCGTCGAAGGTGCCGGCGTGACCTACACGGACGGCACCACCGATTCTTATTCTTTCAGCCAGACCTTTCAGGCTGGGTACGAAAGCTCATGGCTTAGCCTTGATTCGTTTCGTACGCCCGACCACTGCATCGCCTCGGTGTTCGTGAATGTGCACGCCATCGATCCGCGGCCGGCCCATGTCGACGTCTTCGGGAATTTTAAATAGCCGAGGGAATCATCACATTCGCGCCCAGATTCCAATCGAGACTGGGCTGCAAAAGTCGCGGAGCGCTTAGGGTTTTATCCCGCGCCTCGCGGAACTTAATGAAATCCGGCTTCGACACTCCGGCATGCAGATGAATATTGCTTTTCATCTGCTCACCCACCGTCGTGCGAAAACGAAGCGGCCGACCATTCGGCTGATAATCGTGCCCGACGAAAATTTCGAAATCTTCCGGATAAGCAAAAATCTTGTGCATAATCGAATCATAAAGCCGGGCCGCCGAGCCGCCCGGAAAATCGCAACGGCCCACTCCCGAATCCGGCATAAAAATCGCGTCGCCCGTAAAAAGCTTGTGCCCGATCCTGTAAGTCGTGCAGGCCGCGGTGTGCCCGGGCGTCGCGAGCGCCTGAAGGCGTAAGCTTCCCGCCGTAAACTCTTCCCCGTCCTCAAACAGGCGGTCGACATTCTTTAAAGTTAAATCCTTGGGCCACACAAAGAGCTTTTTGAACGCTTCAAGTACGTCATGCATGCGCGCGCTCAAACCGAACTGGGCCATGGGCATGGCCGCCTTTAATTCCCTAGCGCTTGATAAATGATCGGCATGCGCGTGCGTATCCAAAACCCAATGCACATGAAGAGCCTTATTGCGGATGAATTTTTGCAATTGAACAAGGCTCGCTTTTGCAATCATTTGCCGGGTCGGATCGTAATCCAGAACCGGATCGATCACCACCGCATCGAGAGTGACGGGATCCCATACGACATGCGTGCAGGTCGATGTGTTTTTATCGAAATAGGTATGCACCCGCGTGCTGATCATCTCACCAATAAACGAAGGGCGGCAATTTCGTCGAGAACATCCAAGACTTTATCCTTGGCCTCTTCAATATGCTCAGAAAGCGTTTTGATCTGCTTTACGCGAATATTGTCCTTCTTGAGCTTCTTCAAAGCCGCCCGCGCGCCCTCAATCGAGAAGCGGTCGCGGTACAAAAGCTTTTTGATCAGTATCAAGTTTTCTACGTCTTTGCGCTCGTACATGCGCTGATTGTGTTTGCTCTTTTTGGGCTTCAAAACTTCGAATTCAGTTTCCCAGTACCTCAGGACGTAAGGCTTCACTTCCAAAAGATCGGCGACCTCACCGATCTTAAAAGCCAATTTGTCCGGAATGCGCGAAAGAGCCGCGGCCAGTTCAGGATCCACTTCGACCGGAACGGCGCCGGGGGAACTCACCGAGGGAGCATATCTTTTCTCCACTTCGCTATTTAGGACAACTTCTTCAACCATGATATTTAGTCCTCGTCGTCTTCAGTGACTAAGCTTGGATCTTCGCCATTCAACAGCGCCTTAAGCACTTGGCTGGGCCGGAAGGTGAGCACGCGGCGGGCACTGATTTTAATTTGATCGCCGGTTTGCGGGTTACGGCCGATGCGCTCTTTTTTCCCGCGCACGATGAAGTTACCGAATCCGGAAATTTTCACTTTATCGCCGTTACAGAGAACGTTCTTGAGTTCGTTAAAAACCATCTCGACATGTTCGGAGGCTTCCTTTTTAGAGAATCCGATCTTCTGATAGACCTTCTCGATAATGTCGGCCTTGGTCATCGTTGATTTACTGGTATTCTGGCCCGGCATATTTTTAAACCCCTTGAGCTATTCGCCTATAGGTAAAGGCTAACAAGTGTTTAAAATCTTTCAAGATTTTTGTTAATTTGCGGGTGACTCGGCGTGACTTAAACGAATCACCTGGGATTCAAAAATACCGTAACGAATAAACGGTGCGTCAATCGGGTCAGCGCACCTTTACCGAAAGCTTCTTCTCCACATTGGCGACGATCTGCGCTTGAAGCGCCGTCAGACGCTCATCATTCAAAGTGCCTTCAAGATCTTGATAAACCATCTTGTATGCAATCGAGGCATGCCCCTGCGGCAAATTCCCACCTTCAAACGCATCGAAGATTTCAATCGATTGCAACAACGCGCCCGCTGTCTTTTTAATTTCCGCAGCGACATCGGCCGCACGCATGGACTTTGGCAAAACAAAGGCAATATCGCGCTCGACCACGGGGAACTTGGCTACCGACTTGAACTTCACCGCGCGCGGTTGGCCGCGCGAAAGAGCATTCAGATCAATTTCCCCGACCGCAGCCGGCACACGCATTTTTTCGTTCATCATCCACTGCGGATGAATTGAGCCGATCGCGCCGATGTTGCGGCCTTCGACAAACAAAGTCGACGTCTGCGCCGGGTGAAAGAGCTTTCCCGGATTGCTCCACGTGTTCCACTGCGCTTGGTTGATCAGAAGCTTTTCCAAAATGGTTTGCACGCGGGCTTTGAGATCATAAAACGGCCACTTGTCCTGATTCTCGGGCGAAACTTTCTGCCAAAGACCGGCAAGCACTCCCCACGCCACGACACCTAAGCGCGGCTCTTGCACATAACCCTCGGGCCCATGCTTAAAGATATAGCCGACCTCAAACAAAAGGCCCTGCGAGTTCCCGTGACGAACGTTGTGCTGCATATTTTTGAGCAAGCCCGGCAGCAGCGAAATACGCATAACATCAAGATCCTCGCTTAAAGGATTTTTGATCACGATCGAGCGCGAATCCATCTCGAGTCCGCCTGTGCGGTAAGCTTCAACCGGCCCCAGCACCGCGGCTTGATATTTCGAGCCGGTAAAACCGTAATTTACCGTTTGCGAAAATCCCACCACGCGCGCGAGTTCACCGACCCGCGATTCAAAAGCATAAGATTTATCCATGCTAAGCGGAGCATAATTGATCGCAGGCAAGGTTTCGGGAATGTTGGCATAACCTTGAAGGCGTCCAAACTCTTCGACAAAATCCACTTCCTGTTCCAGATCCATACGAAACTCGGGCGCAGTGACCTTTAAACCCGCCGGTGTCACTTCGACTTTGCAGCCCAAACGTTTGAGCCAGCTATTCAAAACATCGGCGTCGATCGGATAGCCGAGACGCTCGCTGACATATTGTGCACGAACCAAAATCGGCGCGCGAACGCGCGGACTTGGATAAATATCCACGAAGTCTTCGGCCACTTGGCCGCCCGCGACTTTTTGAATCAGCGAGCATGCCTTTTCCAAAGCTTTTACAACGCCCGAAGGATCTGTCCCGCGCGAAAAGCGATAGGCCGAATCGGTCAGAAGATTATGCCGGCGCGCTGTCTTGCGCACGCTATCCATTGCAAAGTGCGCACTCTCAATAAAAAGTTCGGTCGTCGTCTCGGAGACGCCGGTGTTCAGCCCCCCGATCGCGCCCGCGATACATACGGCGCGAGCGCCATCGCGGATAGTGAGTTCGTCACCCGTCAATTTCATCTCGGTGCCGTCAAGTGTTTTGAAGCTTTCCGCGACCACGGCCTTATCGACGATGATCTTTTTGCCCTCGAGCTTACCCACGTCAAAAGCATGAAGCGGCTGGCCTAAATCCATCATGATAAAATTGGTCACGTCGACCACATTATTGATCGAATTTAAACCGACGCTCTCAACCCGCGTCCGCAGCCAATCGGGACTGGGTCCCACTTTCACATTTTTAATCACGCGGCCTGAATATCGTGGTGCAAGCGCTGAGGCCTTGACCTCGACATTCACTTCCCCTTTGGTGCTAAGCTTCTTGCCGATCTGCAATTCAACCTTGGGCGCAATCAACGGACGATCGAGTAAACAAGACAGCTCACGCGCCAGACCCAAATGCGACAAACAATCGGCGCGGTTTGGCGTCACGTTCACTTCAAAAATCACATCGTTAAATCCCAAATACTCCGCAAACGGCTTACCCACCGGCGCATCCGCCGGCAAAATCATAATGCCTTCGGATTCTTTTTTTAGACCAAGTTCACTTTCGGACGCGAGCATGCCGAGGCTTTCCACGTCGCGGATCTTCGATTTTTTAATTTCGAAATCGCCCGGCAGCACCGCACCAGGCAAGGTCACGACCACTTTGTCGCCGGCCTTGTGGTTCTTCGCTCCGCACACGATCTGGCGCGGAGTCCCCTCACCCGCATCCACTTGGCACACGGTCAAGCGGTCGGCGTTCGGGTGACGCTCCAATTTTAAGATATGCCCGACCACCACGTTTTTAAATTGGCTGGCCCGATCTTCGACACCTTCAACTTCGAGGCCCACGTCGGTTAAAAGCTTCGCGAGTTCATCGGCTCTTGCGCTGTAATCGCTCAAATCAATATGATCGCCAAGCCACTTTAAAGAAATTTTCATGATGGGAACTGCCTTAAGAAGCGCAAATCGTTTTCAAAAAACAAACGGATGTCGTCGATGCCGTACTTAATGATCGCCATGCGCTCGATTCCGAAACCGAAAGCAAAACCCTGCCACTGCGAGGGATCAAGCTTCACCGCCTCGAAAACCTTCGGATTCACTAAACCGCTGCCACCGATTTCAATCCAACCGCTTTGTTTGCAAAGCCTGCAACCTTTGCCTGAACACATGGGACATGAACAATCGAACTCAGCCGAAGGCTCGGTGAATGGAAAGAAGCTTGGACGAAAACGAACCTTCATGCTCGAACCAAAAAGTTCACGCAGTAAAAAGGCAATCGTGCCTTTAAGGTCGGCCATCGAAACTTTATGATCGACCAACAAACCTTCGATCTGATGAAAGTTCGGCGAGTGCGAGACATCGCTGTCTTTGCGAAACACCGAGCCCGGCGCCAAAGTTCGAAACGGCGGCTTCTCGCTTAATAGCGCATGGATTTGCACCGGCGAAGTGTGGGTTCTTAAAACGTGATCGTTATCCACATAAAAGGTGTCTTGCATATCGCGCGACGGATGATCCGGCGGGATATTCAAAGCCTCAAAGTTGTACCAGTCTTTTTCGATTTGCGGGCCGGTGCGAACCGTGTAACCAAGACGGCCTAGAATCGCCACGACCTCATCCATGATCAAATGAATCGGATGCTTGGCCCCGGCTTCCAAAAGCGGGCCCGGCAGGCTGACGTCGATTGCGTCCTTTTTGACTTTTTCAAGCAGGGCCGAGCTCTTAAGCGTCTCTTCGCGGGCGGAGTACGCCGCCTCGAAACTCTCCTTCACGCGGTTCACTTCTTTACCGAAAGCGGGCTTCTCTTCTTTGGGAAGCTTGCCCATCTCGCGCATAATTTCGTTTAAAGCCCCTTGCTTGCCGGCAAAGGCGACCTTCACGTCGTAAAGAGATTGCAAATCTTGGGCGGCCGAAACCTTAGCCAAATTTGCGGCCAACTGGTCATTAAGATTGGAGATTAGTTGAGACGGAATCATCGAGCTATGGTACATAACCCCGATATGAAGCGCAAGGTTACCCACCGTAAACCGGAGAAAATCTACTCCTTTCCCGAGGCCGAGGCCCGCCTCCACGACATCTTCCGTAACCACGATTTTGAGGATTTTCCTCACGATCAGCGTCATCGCCTGGTGGACTTCTATCTCTTGCTCATGAATCACCAGCTCACCGACAACGTTACCCGGCTGGTCAAATTCCGCGAGATCGCGATCAAGCATTTTATCGACTCCCTGATGGTACCGAGACTCACCACCTTAATGTTTCCGCTGCTTGATGTCGGCACCGGCCCAGGCTTTCCCGGAATCCCGCTCAAGATCGTTTTTCCAAACGACAAAATCGTGCTGGCCGAGGGAGTCCGCAGACGCGTGGATTTCTTAAAAGCGGTCCGAGAAGAAATGAAAATGAAGGAGCTCGACATCGTCGGGCGCAATATCGACGACACTTTTTTGCTACCCATGAAGGGCGTCATCACCCGCGCGGTCGAGGACATCTCGTTAACACTGAAGAACGTTTCGCAATGTTTGGAAGTCGGCGGACAAGTTTATTTTATGAAGGGCCCCAACGTCGATCCTGAGATCAAAAACGCCAAAGCCAAATGGGGCGAATATTTTAAACTGGTCGAAGATCACAAATACGTTTTGCCGAAAAGCCCCAATGACCGCAGACTTGTCGTTTACAAGAAATTGAAAACTCCGCCGTTGGGTTTGCCGAATGAATGAGATCGCCAGCACCCAGAACGCCAAGTTCAAAAAATGGCAAAGCTTGCTTGACAGCAAAGGTATTAAAAAAGAGCAGCTGTGTTTGGTGAGCGGCGAAAAATTAGTGAATGAATATATCGAAGAATGGCCCGATTTAATCGAAGATGTCTTGCTTCCGCCGAAATCTAAATTTATTTCCGAACAGTTCCGTCTGACCAGGCTCTCGTCCCCACTTTTTAAAGAGCTCGATGTGATCGGAACCCATCAGCCCTTGCTGGTCGTGCAAACCTCTAAATTTTCAGAATGGGACAAGCAGCCGCCTTCAGGCTTAGAGCTGATCGTGTCTTTAAGCGATCCCTCGAACCTCGGGGCACTTTTGCGCTCGGCCGAAGCGCTGAATGTAAGAAAAGTGATTCTGACCAAAGAGTGCGCCTCGCCCTTTTTGCCGAAGGCACTTAAGGCGGCAAGCCTTTCGACATTTCGCTTGAAACTTTATGTTACGGGATCAATTCGCGAGCTCAACGCCCAAGGCGCTTTCGGCTTGGACATGAATGGCGAAAGCTTGGCCGGATTCGATTGGCCGAAAGATGCCTTGCTGGTGCTGGGTGAAGAAGGCCAAGGTCTTCCCGCGGAACTGCCGTTAAAGAAATTAAGAATCGACATGAACCCGAACACCGAAAGTCTTAATGCGACGGTCGCCGCCTCACTCGCGATTTACAGCTACAGCTTACGATGGCCGGGGAATCGCCAGTAACACGTCACGAAGAGCCGCCGGCGGATCGTCTTTCCACAAACTCAAAACATAACCGCCGCCACCGCTACCCGTGGGCTTAACGGCGGCCGCGCCCGCTTTATTCAAATCATGGATGTGCTTTTCAAGATCGCCGGTGCTTAAGCCCCACTCGATAAAACAGCTGTTCGCCATCATGATCGAACGCCTAAGCGTTTCCCATCCGATCGAGGGCAAATCACGCAAAGCCCCCTCCGCAATCTGCACACTCTCGCGCATTTTCGCATCCAGTGCTTCAGCCCTCACGGGATCGGTGGTGAAAATCTTTTTTACATGTGCAACGCAATCGGAAGTCATGCCCCGTTGCCCGGAATAAGAGAGATACAATTTCGGCCACCACAGCGGCCGCAAAGTCTTCTTCTCCTCCCCGCGTACAAAGCGCACGCCTTGCGCGCTTAACGATACGGCAAGATCAACACCCGAGCTTTCACCGTGGAACAAATCCTCAAGGCTGCGCGCGAATTCATAAACCTCATCCGCCTTAATCCAGCCCTGGCCTTCGCACCAGCGGCTGACCGCTCCGCAAAGTGCGGCCGAGGCGCCAAGCCCCGCCCCCACCGGCAGCGAGCTCTCGAGTTTGAAGTGCCCGCGCAGCGGTTCGCTGACATGAAGGCGGCTCACCGCATTGTCCAACACACCGTGAAACAGCAAACGCAAATCGGCGCCGTGCTCGCCCTCGAAGTCGACCGTCAAAGGTTCGTCTCCCGGAGTGTAGCTCAGCTCGAGCGCACGATTGGTCAGCGGAAAAGCCAGAGCGGGACAGCCGCGCAGCACCGCATGTTCACCGACCAAGATCCACTTACCGAAAGTTTTGGTTTGGAAAGCCTTCATGGGATTCCCCAGCTTGTCGTGGCCTTAAAATTCATAAGCCAGCCTTTGGCTTTTTCACGCTGATCGGGACGCATCAACAAATGAACATTCGCCCCCGCATCGAGCGTCACGATCGGTCCATCGCCCTCTTTTTCCCAAACACCGCGCAAATGAATGAGCGCCTGCATCGTTCCAGGTTGCATGTAACCGAAGGGCGGAACGCTGGTTTCAAACAACGCATGCATATCCCAAAACTCGGCCCAGCAAACTTCAAAGGCTTCGCGCCATTGATTCTCTTTCAAGTTTTGCAACAACTGAGTCAAGCGCGCCTCGGCGCGCTCGGCCCGCCGCCTGTAAAGCGCACTGCTCGCGACCCGCTTATGCGCCTCGCTCGACGAAACGGATTTGACCGAATCCTCAACGACAATCACCGCATGCTCAAGGCGCAGATCAAGATCGATGGGCTCCGCGCCTTCCGCACGCCACAAGGCCCAGGGCGCAAAAAAAGACCGGCAAGATGAGCCCGAACCGGTGCGCGAGCGTTTTGACAGCTCGGCGCTATTCAATTTCAAATCCGGATACAGCTTTTCGGCCAACCTTGCCGTCGCCAGAGTGAGCGCCGCAAAACTCGAAGCCGAGCTCGCCATCCCGCAATCCGATGGAAAATTATTGGCCGAGCGCAAGATGTAATGACCCGGAATTTTCCACTGCGTCTTTAAACGGTCGAAGTGACGCAAAAATTTATTTAAGCCGATTTCGCTGAGCTTGATTTCGGTGAAACCTTCGAGCGGCTTCCATTCGTCCTGATCTTTACCCGGCTCGATCACGACGAAGCTGCGCAAATGCTCAAGCGTATAAGAAAGCGAAGCATTGCTCGGCAAATTGGAGCCGTGACTGGTTTTACCCATGTATTTAATCAGAGCGATATTGCTCGGTGCGGAAGCTTCAATGCGCATGTACGTCCAATCCTTGCGCCAGCTCGGTGCTGACGATTTCAAGCCCTTGATCTTCGGCAAAGGCGATCGCGGCCGCCTGTTTCTCTTGGGGAAACAAAACTAATATCGTATCGGCTCCCCATGCGCCGCAGCCTTTCGAAGCCAGACACCAGTCTTGCTCATCAAAGGGCTTTAATAATTCTAAAGTTCGTTGAGATTGCAGGTTCAACTCACGCAATGCGGCCGTAAACGATTTCACTATTTGCAAAAAAATTCCGGAGTCATTTTTCCCAAACGCATCCACCACATCCTGCGCAGGCCCCACCAGCGTGGCCAGCTTGTCTCTATTTAAAGTCGATAAATGCAAATGCGTTGGAAGCTTTGCCCCGGTCCGCAAGATCATAAAACCCAAATCCGGATACGGCCATAAAGAGGCCGACGCTTCGATTTTCGCCATATCGACTTTTGCGACACCGCCCTCGATTTGCGCAAGCACATCGGCTCCGCTTCCCAGCGCGTTCGACAAAACCTGATAGTCGTTCCACAAATCCTTGCGGTTCATGTTCTCGGGTTCCAATTTAAAATTGTGCTGAAGCATGGTGGTAAAGGCATGAACCAAAATAAACTGCGCACCGGAGGCGCCAAAGCCGCCGCGGCCTTCATGCGGATCTAGAAATTCCAAATCCCAGTCTCGCAAAAGAGGCTCGCGCTGCTTCAGCCACAAAGCCGCGGGCGATCCCTCGGGAATTCCGCAAACTTTCCCCGCGCCACCGCGTTCACTGCGCAATTGAAAACGGGGGCCGGTACAAAGGATCAGTGCGGCTCCGCCGCTCATGACGGCATACTCACCCGTAAGATAAGTCTTGCTCGGAACCGAAAGGGTTAGGCTCATGGAAGCTCGCGTGCCCTTTGCGCCCGCAGTTCTTTGAGAACTTCAATGGCATGCGTAAGGGAAATGCGCTTGTGCAGAGTCAAAATTTCTTCAAGACGTTTCACCACATAGGGAACTTCACGCTCGGATGCACCGGCGCCCAGCGTGAGATTTTTGATATGCAGTTTCATGTGGCCTTCGATAATCCCGACCGTGGTCAGCGCGCGCAAGGCGCCCAGATTCTGCACCAGGCCTACCGCCGCGCAAATGCGCGAGAGTTCTTCCGCCGACTTCACATTCAACATACGCAAGCACATTTTTGCGGTCGGATGCAGCGTCGTCACGCCGCCGACGATACCGAGAATCACCGGAGCTTCAAAAACTCCGACTAAAACATTCTGCTCACGCTTCCAACGCGTGATCGAGCGGTACTGGCCCGTGTGAGTCGCATAAGCATGTACCCCGGCTTCCACCGCACGCCAATCATTGCCGGTCGCGATCAAAATCGGATCGATGCCGTTTAAGACACCTTTGTTGTTGGTCGCAGCCCTGTAAGGATCTTGTTGCGCGAACAACGAAGCTTCTTCGATACGCTCCATAAGGTCGGGTTCGACACCGGTCATCTCGACTTTCGCGCGAGTCAGGCGCGAGTCGACCAAGTTCGAGAGAATGCACATCGTGACTCTCTCGCCGGTGGCGCTCTCGACCGGAAGTTTTAAGTACTCGCAAACTTGGTTGACGGTGTTCGCACCCATCGCATCGCAAGGATCGGCGTAAACATGAAGGACCGCCATGTCGGATCCATCGCCGCGATCCACCCGGCGCACCTCGATGCGCTTAACGCCGCCGCCGCGCCTGACCAGCCCTTGCGCAACGTCCGCATTGGCTAAGGCCACCCATTGGGCCTCATTGGCCTTAACGATTTCGACAAAGCTTTTGTAATCGTTCACTTTGGCGATTTGAATCTGACCGATAATTTCGCGACCGACCATTTCGGTCGTGATCTTGCCGTGCTCACGCACCCACTTCGCGGTCTTGCTGGCCGCGGCGATGATCGAAGTTTCTTCGACCGCCATGGGGATCGCGAAAGTTTCTCCGTCGATCTCAAAATTAGCGGCCACGCCGAGAGGCATTTGAAAAAATCCGAGAGCATTTTCAATGAACTTTTCAGCAAGCTCGATCGGCACCGGGCTGCCCGCGCGCAGAAACTTCACGTCTTCAGGCCCGAGCGCCCCCATCTCCACGAGGCGTTGCATGCGCTCTTCGCGCCCAAGCCTTGAAAACCCTTGAAAGAGTTCGTGCATGAGGTCTACTTTGCTCGCCATTTCCACACCTTCTTACTCTGAAGTTCTGCAATATTTTGCGAGCCGGTACAAAATAAAACCGTCTTCAATTCATATTCAAAGGTCGCCATACGGTGCTGGAGCGCCTCTTCACCTTTGAGCGCGGCTTCAAGGACCGGCTTGGCGAACCCAACGACCGAAGCACCCATCGCCAACAGCTTCGCGGCATCAAGGCCTGAGCGTACGCCGCCGGAAGCCCAGATTTCATATTTTGGTTTAAGCGCGGTGGCATCGATGACGGAATCAACGGTTGAGATTCCCCAATTTTCTAAAGTCTTCGCCGCTTGCGCACGCACATCGCCGGCCGCATTACGGTCCCCTTCGATGCGCCCCCAGTGCGTTCCACCAAGACCGCTGACGTCCACCGCGGCAACACCCGTGTTTTTCAAACGCTTCAAAGTTTTGGCCGAAAAACCGCAGCCGGTTTCTTTAACGATCACCGGAACAGAGAGGATCTTGCATAATTTTTCGATGCTCTTTAATCCGCCTTTGAATTCGGGCGTGCCTTCCGGCTGCAAGCACTCTTGAAGCGCGTTCAAATGAATGATCATCGCGGTGGCTTCAAGTGAATCGACTAAGCGTTCGATCGCGGAAATTTTTGTTTTGATTAATTGCGCAAGCCCCAAGTTGCCAAGCAGTTGAACTTTGCCCGCGGATTTTCTTAAAGCTTTCCATTCGGAAGCGGCTTCAAGATCGCCAAGCTCCCGGCGTTGCGAACCCACTCCCATGCGCCAGCCACGCGCCTCACACGCACGCGCCAACACCTTGTTGAGCTCCGTGGACTTATCGTGGCCCGCCGTCATCGAGCTGATCAAAAACGGCGTGCTGCACTTTTTCTTTAAGGAAGTTTGAGAGAGAGAAACGCTCGCGAAATTTAAATCCGGGAGCGCTTCGTGAACAAGAGTGATGCGGTCGAGACCGGATTCACCCAAGGCTTGATTCTTTTCGGCAAGGCTCAGCCGAATGTGGTCGCGCTTGCGACTTTCGAACTGCACATTCGACTCAAGTCTTGCCACGGGAAAGCTCCCTTAGGCCGATTTTTCAGAAGTTTTAACTACCTGTTTCACCAGCGAAGAGAATCCAGCCGCATCAAAAATAGCCATATCGCTCAAGACCTTGCGATCAAGTTCGATGCCGGCGGTTTTCAAAGCGCCCATAAATTGCGAATAGCTGCAGCCGTTCAAACGGGTTGCGGCGTTGATCCGTTGAATCCAGAGAGCGCGGATCTCACGCTTCTTGGTGCGGCGATCGCGGTATTCATACTTCAGCGCACGATCCACTTTTTCACGAGCGTGAATGAACGCCCGGGAATTGGCCGAAACGAAACCGCTGGCTCTTTTTAATAATCTTTTGTGACGACGTCGGGTTACGACTCCACCTTTAACGCGCATGTTTCATTCTCCTTAAGGCAAGAGGCAGCGAGTGATTTGGTACTCGTTGGCTTTATCAACGTAAGCAGGTGCACCTGCGAGACGTTTACGTTTAGAGGATTTGTTGCTCAAAAGGTGGCGCATACGCGCGGTACCGCGTTTGATCTTCCCGCCGGGTTTTGCGCGAAAACGCTTTTTCGCACCCGAATGGGTCTTCTGTTTCATCTGATTTGCTCCTTAACCGTGCAGGCGAATCCGGGGCTTTCCGGATTTCTTGGGTGCCTAACAAAGTCATAAGGTACTTGAAATACTGAGTTCAGCCTAAAGGGGCAAGGAATCTCTGTGTTTAGCCGGGATTGCATGAAATTTCTGCATCGCACTATCAATGCGCTGAAGTGCAGACAGAAACCAAGGCTGCTTGACGTAATTGGCGGTCCTCAAGCCAGCGCAGGGCCGTCTCATCCGCCTTTAACGTTTGTCCCTGCCTCTTCACGCAATGCGCGACTCCGCCCCGCAAGCGAAGCCTAAGGGGACTTTGTCGATAGATGTGAAAGGGCGGCTCAAAGGCCTTTCCGAAGCGGTCCCCAAAACGCGCCACCAGACTCTCCCCGTCAAGGCCAGAGACGGGGGAAGAGACCGCAAAATCAGGTTCGACACCCACTAGATGGGGACTGCGGCCGGAGCGAAAATGAAAGCGAAATTTGGTCTGCGCGATTTCAATACCCTCAAGCATCTCCTCGTTCACATAGGCTTGCTCGATGATTTGCGCAATTCCCTTACCAAACGATCTTTGCCCGACGATCCAAGCCAAATTCATGTCCTGAGCCGCGCCGGCCAACAGCTCCGAACTGCTGGCCGTCAGTCCATCGATCAAAATCGCGACCGGCACATTTGCTAAGACCTTATCTTTGGAGGTTGTGACGTCGTACGCCTGGACCGATGGATTCACGTTGCGCATATGCGAGAGTTGAAGGCCACGACCAAAAAATAGGCCGCCGACGCAGCGGGCTTGCTCAACCGTCCCGCCCGGATTGCCGCGCAGATCGATGATGAGCGAGGTCACTGCGGCCTTCTGTTGCTTTTGCAAGGCTTTCTCAACGCTCGCACATAGATTTTGAGTCGAGAAACTTAAGATCTCAATCACCCCGATGCGCTTGTCGTTGAGCGAAAAATTATAGTCATAAACCCCGGGCAGCGGGGGCTCCTCCGGCCATTTGTTCAATGTCAGGCGCTCGCCGGCGGGAGTCTTGAATATCCCGGGCTGATTTTGATCGCGAGAAAAGACATTCATGAGATCATCTAAATTGGCCGGCGTGACCTTGTCCTTTCCGACTTGCTCAAACATCATCCCGACCACCAGGCCGGCCGTGTCCGCTTGAGATCCGGGACGCACGCGCGAAATAAAAAAATTGTCCTGAAGCTGGCTAATTGAAACCGGAAGATTGGGATTCGACACCGGGTACGGATGCTCAACGGAAACGCGAAAAAAAGGATCGTGATCAAAGGCGCGGCGCGAGGCCGTCGTGTAGGACAAATAAAGGCTTCGGGCTTGATCGTCGTCGCGCGTGTGCTCCAATGTCCACTGGAAAGCGGCACGAAAGTCCTCGCCGTTCAGCAAGCCACTCTCGACCATGCCCTTATAGCGTTCATCCAAGACTTGAAACACCCGCATGTATTGCGCGAGATTTTTACCGCGCAAAGTATTGAGCCGTGCGTGCGCAGCCGGCGCCAGCTCACTTAAAGCCAGGTGCCCAAGCTGAAACAAGGCCCGGCCGACATCGTCCTTGGCCAAAATAAAATCGTCGTTGAGCTGGGAATCGAGAAGCAAAAAGACGCTTTTTCCCGTAATGTCGCGCAACACCTGGTTGAGGCCGTTCAGGCATGCCGCCGAGCGCTCGAGGCTGGTGTAACAAGATCTCCCTAAATCAGCCACGATCCGTGCCCAAAAAACCTTGTCGACCTTTAAAGCCTTTGGCGGCTCTTCCGCAGCATGGGCCAAAGTGGAAATCAGCAAAAAAATAAGCAGCAAACAACGCAAAGTGAATTGGTCCTTCAACTGTAAATAGTCTTTTCACCCATGGCATTTTGAAAATCCGGCGGGGCCTGAGCCGGCTCAATCTGACTTATAGGGTTTAGCGGCGAAGCATTGCGGTAAACGTGCCAAATTAAGGAGGATCGGCCATTGACCGAGCGGGCGGCGGAAGAGCCTGCGCGGGCAGTAACTAGATTTAATTTATGTGTTTAAGGTCGCAGCAAAGCTCAAACGCCGCAAGTTTTCGCGAGAGAGGCCCGCGAATCGTAAACTCTATGTTCAATGGGGCCGGAAGGAATGCAGAACCGGCCCCACGAAAGTGGGCCAGTTTATAAAAGCGTTCCCGACATGATTTAGTCTTCTTCGGTGACCTGCTTAACCTCAGTGATGTCTTCGGCGGCAAGGGGCTCCAAAGCCTCCGGCTTGGCATGAGTCTTCAGATACTCTTTAATCTTCACCGGGTCGGGAGCGAGCAACAAAAACGCTTGCTTGCCTTCCACCCGCGGCGAGGTCTCGACAAGGGCCACGTCGTCGAGCATTTTCTCAACGCGCCTTAATTGTTTGATTCCGTATTCTTGGTGCGCAAGCTCCCGCCCCATGAAACGAAGATTCACTTTCACTTTGTCGCCGTCGAGCAAGAAGCGTCTGGCGTGGCGGACCTTCACGTCGATATCGTGATCGTCGGTGCGCGGGCGCACTTGAATCTCTTTAACGGTGATAACGGTCTGCTTTTTCTTGGCTTCTTTTTCTTTCTTCTTATTCTCGTACTTCCACTTGCCGTAATCCATGATTTTGCATGTGGGAGGAGTCGCCGTGGGCGCGATCTCCAGCAGATCTAAACCGCGCGATTCGGCAATCGCCAAAGCTTCGCGTGAAGACATCACTCCGACCATAGTTCCCGTCTCGTCGATCAGCCGGACTTGCGCCGCGTAGATCTCGCCATTTACACGAAGACCTCCGTCATCACGCTTACCTTTACGGAATTTATCGCGGTCGCCGAATCGGCCTCCGCCTCCGCTTGCTCCGCCGCCGCCGCTGGGTGGACCTTTAAATGGACGAATTGTTTGCCTCCTGGTTCAGGTTAGTTTCGGAAGTCTGAAAAACAGATTCCAGCTTCCGTTGTTTGATTTCACCGGATAATTTTTCGGTGAATTCCTGGATCGATAACGATTCCAAAATTTTGCCGTTCTTCAAGCGAACCGAAATGGTTCCGTTGTCTTTTTCCTTGTCGCCAAGGATCAACATGTACGGAATTTTCTGCAGCTGCGCTTCGCGGATCTTATAGCCGAGCTTTTCGCCGCGCTCATCGACCGTGGATCTAATCCCGGCGGCTTGCAGCGTCTTGTTCAGCCCTTTGGCGTACTCAAGCTGGCGGTCGGTGACCGTGAGCAAAGCCACTTGCACCGGGCTCATCCATGCCGGCAAGTGACCGGCCGTGTGCTCCAAATAAACGCCGATGAAGCGCTCAAGTGATCCTAAGATCGCGCGATGAAGCATGATCGGTTGGTGTTGCGTGTTGTCCTCGCCGATATAACCTAGATCGAAAACGCGCGGCAAATTGGGATCGACCTGCAAGGTGCCCAACTGCCACGGACGGTTGATCGCATCGACGAACATGATGTCGAGCTTCGGTCCGTAAAATGCGCCGTCACCTGGATTGATCGTGTACGGAAGGTTTAAACCCTTAAGCGCGTCTTTTAAGGCGCCCTCGTATTTGTCCCAAACTTCGTCGTTGCCCATGCGTTTTTCTGGGCGGGTGCTCAAAAATATTTTGTAATTGCTCATGCCGAGCAAACCGTAAACTTCGTCGAGCATGCTCATGAAGTTCGCGATCTCGGCCTGCATTTGATCCAGACGGCAGAAAATATGCGCGTCGTCCTGGCAAAATGTTCTCACACGCATCAGGCCGTGCATGACCCCGCTGCGCTCATAGCGGTGCAAGCGGCCGAAGTCGGCGATGCGCCAGGGAAGATCGCGGTAGCTTTTGCGCTCGGCTTGATACAGCAAGCAATGGCCCGGGCAATTCATCGGCTTCAATGAGAAATCGCGCTCGTCCACCTGTGTGAAGTACATATTCTCGCGGTAATTATCCCAGTGGCCGGACGTGTGATACAGATCGACATCGAATAATTGCGGAGTGATCACTTCCGAGTAATCGTACTTGCGGTATTTTTCGCGCATCAAATTTTGCAGCTCATTGTAAATGAGCGCGCCCTTCGGCGCGAAAAAGGGACTTCCGGGCGCCAGCTGATTGAAATAAAAAAGCCCAAGCTCTTTGCCGAGTTTGCGGTGATCGCGCTTCTTAGCTTCTTCCAGATTATGTAAATGAAGCTCGAGATCTTTTTTGTCGTTAAAGGCGGTCGCGTAAATTCGCTGTAATTGCGGATTTTTTTCGTCGCCGCGCCAGTAGGATCCGGCCAAGCTCAGAACCTTAACCGCTTTAATCTGCCCCATGCGCTGAACGTGCGGCCCTTTACAAAGGTCGAACCAAGTCGGGCCTTGTTTATAAATGCCGACTGTCGTCTCGCCTTTGGCGGCCAAGTCGCGGATGATTTCGGCTTTAAAGCGCTCACCCATTTTTTCGAAAGTTTCGATCGCTTCCTTGATCGGAAGTTCGCTGCGCACGACTTCTTCGTTACGCGCTAAAATTTCGATCATCTTCTTTTCGACTTTAACCAAATCTTCGGGCGTGAACGCGCGCGGTGAATCGAAATCGTAATAGAAGCCATTTTCGATCACCGGGCCGATGGTGACTTTCACATCCGGCCAAAGCTCTTGTACCGCTTGCGCCATCAAATGGGCACTTGAGTGGCGGACCACTTCAAGGGATTCAGGATCTTTGGTGGTGATGATTTTAAGTTTCGAGCCGTCTTTTAATTTAGCGCGCAGATCGACGACTTCAGACTCCCCGTCGACTTTGCCGCCGAGGGTGTCCTTCGCCAGACGAGGACCAATGGAAGCCGCGACCTCAAGCACAGTGGGCTCATGGTCAAACATCTTCACAGAATTATCAGGGAGATAAATTCTAACTGAACTCATGGATTAAAATGTCATTGTGGTGTTGGACAGGCGGCTCGCCCGAGCGAGCGCTCTGGTGTAAGAACGAGCTGGAATGGAAAAAAGTCCAAATAGCATGATGTTCAGGTTTAGGCTCACATACCCCTCAAGTCAATAGGATAGCCGAATAGCCCCAAATAGAAAAGGCCCTTTCGGGCCCTTAGTGCACGCGGAAAACAGCCTTGTTTGAATTCACCAAGCCGTAGACTTTCGCAGCAATACGCGGGGGAACTCGGACGCAGCCGCTAGACCGGCGTGTTCCAAGATAGTTCATTGCACCCGCCGAAGCCGCATGCATAAACGCTCCGCCACTGATTTGTACGGCATGTTTTAAATAAATCGGACGGCCGTATTGGCGTGAAGCAAAGTTGGAAAGCCAATTGACCTTACGTGCTCCAGGTTTGAAGTTTCCCGACGGAGTCGCGTGTCCCACTTTACCGGTGGACAATTTAAACGTTTCGACGACTTTCCCGGCGACGATGATCTTTCCGCGCTGGGTGGACTTGTTTACCTCGATCACCACTTTAGCCTTACCTCCGTCACTGACTTCTTCGATCATCAATTCGGGATTCTCGGCGGCAACTCCCCACGCCCACTCCGCATAATCCGCTTGATCTTGAGCCTCATCAGTTAAAGTAACGCTTGAATCGTCAATATCTTCCAAATCGATCTGGGGCTCTTCGGCAAAAGAGATGTCCCTAATCCCTCCTCGTTCAGTGTCGGCCATAACCGTGCGCTGGCGCTCGGATTTTAATGGCGAAATCGGAACCGCATGGGCTACACCCATGGCACCGGTCAAGAGAATGAGAATAGGTAGTTTCATCGTTTACCTCCGATCGGAGCCTATAGAGCAAAGGCAAAACCGGGGTGAAATCGAATATATGAGATCTCCTACCACAATTCGGGTAGAAATTTCATCACGGGGACGAAGTTCAGCCTGGATTTTAGATTTTGTCGCAGCGCTTAGTCGCAGCGGCTAAACGCTGCGTTAAGCACCTTAGGCGCACGAAAACGTACGCCCAACTGATTAATAAATAACGTGGTGATGAAGCGATTCGTGAATGCGTGGATCGCGCAAAGGCACGATATTGTGTTTAGCCAAGAATTTAAGCACCACAAACAAGAAGGATCCAAGGAAGCCCAAGAAAATCAAAATCTCAGGCAAACCAAGCACGACCACATCTTGGTTGAAGTTCGGATAGATCAGCCAATAAAGATCCACATACTGCATGATCAAAATCAAAATGGCCACGGCGCCAAGATGAGTCGGATTGCGCTTAGTCCAGCGCGGAAGCAGGGCCAAGAAGGGAACAACAAACTTGAATAACAACAGGGCCGCCGAAACGTACATCCACTGACCCGTCACACGCGGGACGTAAAAAATCGTCTCTTCCGCCAAGTTCGCATACCAGATCAACATGTATTGCGAGTACGCGATGTAGGCCCAAAAAACCGTGAAGGCGAACATGTACTTACCAAGATCGTGCAAGTGATTCTCGTTCACGTAACCGGCGAGTAAACCTTTGTGCATGCAGTAGATGAGCAAAAGAATCATCAACGCCATCGTCGATTGAAAAAGCCCCGAAAACAAATAGACGCCAAAGATCGTGCTGAACCAATGCGGCTGCAGGCTCATGATCAAATCGACGCTAAAAAGCGAAAATGAAATCGCAAAAAACAACATAAAGGCGATCGACCAACCCACCAACTTCTGCGTGATGCTATCGTCGCCGTTTTCATCCTGCTTAAGCGATCCACCGACCAAGCGCTTTTGAAAGAACAACCACGCCCCGAAGAAAACCACCATGCGAACAACAAAAAACGGAGTGTTCAGATATCCCGACTTGTGCTGCAAAAGCACATCGGCCGAAACGTGCGCGCGATCCATCCACTCATACAAAGAGTGGCCGCCGAAGAGCAAAATCAGCCCGCCAACGAAAGCCACCGGCAGATAAGCCGTGAAAGCTTCAGCAAAGCGGCGAACGTTCACGCTCCAGCCGGCATGGGTCATGTAGTGAAGGGATGAGAAAAACAATCCACCGATCGCCAGAATGAAAACGTAAAAGTATCCGACCAGGTAAGCATGCCATGCGCGGTCTTTATCTTGGAATAACGTGAATACGAAAGCCGCCAATCCCAAAAACATCATTACCGCGAGAACGGTTTTAATTTTTGCGGAAACCTGGAGCGGAGCCGCCGTTGCTTTAGCTTTTGTCACATGTGCTGTAGCCATCTCTCACCCTTACTGTTTCTGCAGCGAGCGAACGTAGTTCACAATCGCCCAACGTGTTCGTTCAACCGGAATTTGTCCTGCGTAACTGCCCATCACACCTTTTCCCGCGGTAATCGCATAGTAAATGCGTCCGTCGGAATAAGCCTTCGCTTCCGGCGAAGCCAAGATGCGCGGCTTAACGGCGAGCTTAGGGGCGATTGTTCCGTCACTATGGCCTTTTTCACCATGGCAAAGCGCACAGTAAATTTCGTAATTCTTATGACCCAGTTCCAGAACCTCGGGCGACATATTGCCGGCCAATGGATTGGGCTGCTTTTCCGCAAGCTCGGGATCATTCTTATATTTATAAGGAGGCTGCCCGCGCGGGATCGCACCCGCCGGCGGCTGACGCATTTGCGCGACATCAGGATGATTCGGATCCCAATCTTGCGATTTGATCGAAACTTGATCCATCATATTTTGAATCAGCTCAATGTTCGTTTTATTGCCGCCCGCATTGCAACCGGCGAAAAGGATCAAAGTCGCGGATGAAATAATTAATTTCTTCATTTAGTACTCCGCCTTCTTCACTTCGCTGGCGCCGTGCGAGCGGAACAGCTGCTCAAGTTTGGAAGCATCATAGCCCTTCGCATCTTCGGGCACGAACAAACCGAACTTGTGGCTACTTAGGGTCGGATCGATCACCGGCGGTTCAACCTGCGGAAGACCGCAGGCCATAAGCAAAACGCCCACCGAACCCAATGCCGCGAATAAAATCGTGCACTCGAAAATAATCGGGATAAATGCCGGTAGCGACCACATCGGTTTACCGCCGATGTTGAGCGGCCAACTGCTGGCCGAGCACCACCACGTGAACCATAAGCCGAAAGCGAAACCGAGAAGGCCAAAAATAAGGGTTGTCCACGGGATAAAGGAAAACGGGATCCCCATCGCCTCGTCAATGCCATGAAGCGGAAAGGGCGAGATCGCTTCGAACTTCTTAATGCCCGAAGCGCGCACCGAGCGAGCGGCTTCGACCAGCTGATGCTCATCCGTCCAAATACCCGCTAAGCCCCGGCGTGATTTGGGGCGAACCATTTGTATAACCTTATCAACGATGTCCATGGTCGTCTCCCTCGTGGCCGACATTCAAAACTGTTTTCACTTCGACGATCGAGATCGCCGGCAAAACCCGGATGTAGAGCAAGAACAATGTGAAGAACAAACCGAAGGACCCGAACAAGGCCCCAAAATCCCAGATCGTCGGGACCCACATACCCCAGCTTGAGGGCAAGAAATCGCGGTGGAGCGACGTGACCACAATCACAAAGCGCTCAAACCACATTCCGATATTCACGAAAATAGAAATCACGAACATCCAGGGGATACTGCGGCGGAAGAATCGGAACCAGAACAGCTGAGGGATAAGCACGTTACAGCTAATCATGATCCAATACGACCAACCGTAGGGTCCGAAAGCGCGGTTCAAGAAAATAAATTGCTCGTACTCAACGCCCGAATACCAAGCGATAAAGAACTCGGAGCCATACGCATAACCCACCATCAATCCGGTGGTCATGATGATCTTGTTTATCGCTTCCATGTGATTCAAAGTGACGTAGTCTTTAAATACCGGCACAAGCTCTCGGATAATCGACATCAAAGTCACGACCATCGCAAAACCAGAGAAGATTGCGCCCGCAACGAAGTACGGCGGGAAGATTGTGGTGTGCCAACCCGGCAAGACCGCGACCGCGAAGTCGAAGCTTACGATTGAGTGAACTGACAAAACGAGCGGCGTCGAAAGTCCCGCCAGCAGCATGTACACCATTTCATAATGATTCCAGTTTTGCGCGGTTCCACGCCAGCCCAGCGACAACGCACCGTAAATGCGCTTGCGCCATTTGTTCTGCGCGCGATCGCGGATCGTCGCCAAATCCGGAACCATTCCGATGTACCAAAAGACGATCGACACGGTTGCGTAAGTCGAAACCGCAAAAACGTCCCAAACCAGAGGCGAGCGGAAGTTCACCCACAAAGGACCGCGTTGGTTAGGATAAGGAAGGAGCCAGTAAGCCACCCACGGACGGCCGGTGTGCAGAATCGGGAATGTTCCCGCGGTCATCACCGCGAAGACCGTCATCGCCTCAGCACTTCTGGCAATCGACGTCCGCCATTTTTGGCGGAATAAAAAGAGCACCGCGGAGATCAAAGTCCCGGCGTGGCCGATACCGATCCAAAATACGAAAGTGATGATGTCCGTTCCCCACCCAACCGGATGGTTAACCCCCATCATTCCCATACCGAACCAAACGATCATCCCTTGTGAAACAAGGAACACCAAAAGAAGAATCTGAGCCCCCGCGATTCCCGCAAAGAAGCGGTGGTCGGGAAAGGATTCAACCAGACTCACGATGTCTTTCGTGATCTGTTCGTAATTCTTCTTACCTAAGACGAGTGGATTGCGCCCGATCATGCGTGATGTCCTTTTTCTTCAGAACCATGATGTTTTTGATCATCGCCCTTCAACACATCGGTGTTGCGCACTTTCACTTGGTAGCGAACGCGAGGCTTGGTGTTGAGTTCTTCCAAGAGAGCGTAAGACTTCGGCGAATCGAACATCTTGGCCACTTCCGCATTAGGATCGTTAAGATCCCCGAAGACGATGGCGTGAGTCGGACAACTTGCGGCGCAAGCCGTAGTAAACTCATCGGTCTTCAGCGGACGGCCTTCGACCTTCGCATGTTGCTTATGCGAGCGAATGCGATGAATACAGAATGTGCACTTCTCCATCACACCACGAGAGCGGACGGTCACTTCCGGATTCAAAGCCATTTGTCTGGGCTCAACGATATCCGTGTAGCTGAACCAGTTAAAACGGCGCACTTTGTAGGGACAGTTGTTTGAACAATAACGAGTGCCGACGCAACGATTGTAAATCATGTCGTTGGTGCCTTCGTCGCTATGAACGGTGGCGATAACCGGACAAACCGTTTCGCATGGAGCGTTTTCACAATGCATACACGGAAGCGGCTGGTGAACGACCGACGGGTCTTCAGGCTCACCCACCCAATAACGATCGATGCGCAGCCAATGCATTTCACGGCCGTCGATCACATACTTGCGGCCCACCGTCGGAATATTGTTCTCGCTTTGGCAAGCGATCACGCATGCGCCGCAACCGGTGCATGTGTTCAAATCAATGGTCATTCCCCATTTATTGCCGGTGTATTTATGATCGCCCCACATCGCGAGCTTTTCCATGCCTTCGTGGCGGTGAATGCGGCCGCCCGGCTTGGCGATATGATCTTTTAAAGTTTCTTCGACAACGATCTGACGGCCTTCCATCGTGTGGTGGCCTTGAGTGATCGCAAGCTCCGTGCGCCGGCTTTCAACCGTCACATTCACCGGAATACCTGAAGTCACGCGGCGGCCGTTTGTCCACTGCGCGAGAGCATAACCATTTACACCCACACCGTCGGCCACGCGGCCCGCACCGTCACGGCCGTAACCGAGCGCGAGTCCAACAACTCCATCGGCTTGGCCCGGCTGAATGTGCGCCGGAGCGGAAACTTTTTGTTCACCAACGGTCAGAGTGACATACTGCCCGTCTTTAAGTTTGAGTTGTTTCGCGTCGCTGATCGAGAAGCTTGCGTAATTGTCCCAGCAAACTTTGCTGATGGGATCGGGGAATTCTTGCAG
>CAZVOP010000003.1:51380-87364 GCA_964628445.1 uncultured Pseudobdellovibrionaceae bacterium
ATCTGCTCTTCAAGCTGCTTGAGCTCCGGCAGGGCTTCTTTGACAGATTCAACAAGACTCTGAGGACCTTGCAGACGATCCCCCCGAAGTTTCCATGACGCCTTTTTGCAAAAGATCGGTCCAGAAATCCTCGAAAGATTTGCCGCCCATTTTCCCCGCGGCCAAAGTGTCTTTCCATGAGGCGCGCAAGTAATCGTACCAAGTCGTTGCTGCTTTCGCGCGCGCGGAGCCTTTGTTCGCTCCTTTAATCCAAGCCAGCATGGAGTCTTGAAAAGCGCGTGTATTATATAGAGGCTGAATCGTCGGCTGCTGAATGCTGATGACACCGGCATGCGATTGCATGTCGCCCCAATTTTCAAGCGGATGGTGATCGGTCGCCACATAGTCGGCCAAGCGTGTGCTTTCGTCGTTGCGATCGGACGTCGAAATGATCATCTCGGAATTGGCGAGCAAGCCGATAAATCCAGCCGACGGCGGAAGGGAGTAAGCCGGGTTATTGCCATGAATGATCAAAGTCTTAACGTCTTTGTTTTTCATCGCGGTCAGCAGGTCGTTAATGCCGCCGTGGGGATTTTTCGCAACCACACTCGCCGAAGCATCAATGGTCTTGCCGTCGTTCTCAAGAACAGCGTTCAAAAAATTCACAGCCACGTTCAAAGCCAAAGCCTCTTCGGTGTCGCCATGCGTGTCGCCGGCCAAAACCAGCGAGGCGCCGCGCGCTTTCCAAAGCTCTTCGGCCACTTCGCTCACATTGAAAGGAAGATCGGCGTGCTGTTTGGAAAATCCAGAGAGACTGCGCTTAACATTCTCATCACCGGCATAGCGGGAAACTTTCTTCACCGCGATCAATTCATTCAACAAGGCCATCACCACGTCGAGCGACTGTGACGGACGAATGCGGTATCTGCGGTCGGCATTGCTGCCGGTCAAGGTCATCACCGACTCAAAAACCACCAACTTATTCATGTCGTCGGTTTTTTTGCGGCGGGCGGCGAATTCACGGTTAAACGTGGTCGGCGTCAGCCAAGTGCCGAGGAAATCATTATTGATCGCGACGATCATTTTGGCGCGGTCGATGCGGTAACGCGGAACCGAGGCGTGGCCATAAGACGCTTTCTGCGCGTCCAAAACCGAATCGTAGCCGACATCGTTGTACTGATAAATTTTCGCGCCGAATGCGGAAGCGAACTCCTCCATCAAAGCATTGGTCGTCGGCGACATCGTGTTGCCGGTCAAAACGGCGACTTTGCCCTTAGCCAATTGTGCGACCACTTCCTTATCAAGATCTTCCCACTTCACGTTGATGATCTCGCGGTTGGTGCGCTTCTTATTTTGCAAATTGTGCCGGGGGCCGTTGTAGCGGTCCGGATCGTAGAGCTTTAAAATTTGCGCATGCGCGCGAACCGACATCCCGCCTAAATTGGCCGGGTGATCGGGGTTGCCTTCGACTTTGATCGGACGGCCGTCGCGGGTCGTGACCAAAATTCCCAAACCCTCAAAACCATCGACAAAACTTGAAGCGTAGTAGTTCGGGAAGCCGTGCTCGATTTCCACCGGCTTCTTCGCGTACGGAACAATTTTTTGTACCGGGCGGCGAACGCAACCGAAGGTGGTCAGGGCGAGTGAGGCGCCCATTAATTTCAAAAACTCGCGGCGGGCCCATCCGCCCTCGCCGTCTTCGCTTTGTAAGGGGCTGGAAACGAATTCTTTCTCCGCGAAGGCGATGAATTCAGGATCCTTACGCCACTGATCAAGACTCATCCAATACTTGGGTGAGGGCTTTTGTTCATTTCCAGAGGATTCGATGTCTTGGTTGTTATCCATATTGTCGTCCTAATAGTGGCAAGTGCTGCAGTTAGTGGGCGCATGATTCTCAGGCAGACGATGACAGTTCACACACCAGCCCATGCTTAACGAAGAAGATTGTTTCACCCGCTCCATCTCTTGAACCTGACCGTGACAAGTCGTGCAGTCTTTGCCGGCTTTAATATGAGGCGCGTGATTGAACTTCACAAAATCCGGCAGCAAGTGAACCTTGTTCCAGGCGATACCTTTTCCGGAGTTGTAAGCTTCGCTGACCTTTTGAATCCACGGGCTGTCGACTTTCACCGTGATGTGGCAATTCATGCACACGTTCAGGCTTGGAACCGTCGCGTGGCGAGAGACCTCAACCGCCGAGTGGCAGTACTTACAATTGATCTTGTAATCGCCTGCATGAAGTTTGTGGGAAAACGGAATCGGTTGTTCAGGCTGATAATTCTGATTGTAACCAATTACGATCTTGTTGTTCGTGAGTGCCCATACGAAGACGGATAATCCGCCGAGCAACCCAATAACGACAACGGCACCGATGATCTTTTTTGTCATGAGCTTGAACCTTCAGTAATGACTTTCAAGGTTGGTGTTCAACCGCTTAATATTCTCAGTTAGCTTTTAATTAATAAAACCTTGAACTGGATCAGTCATCATCTCGCTGAAGATTTTGTTCTTGTGTAACGCACTGTTGAAACGTAAGCGACATACAAAAGATGCAAAACCACAAAGCCGGTTACGTACTCCACACCACCGGCGCCGAAGCCGTAAGAGTGGAGACCCGCGCCCAGCACGAAGTTCACGCCATACCACGCCATGATAACCAAAGAAAAAGTCACAATCGCGCAAGCCGCAAGTTGGAAATTCTTAATGAACCCCGCAAGGCGTCCATGCAAAACGGCCAAATAACCAAGCAGTGTGATGAAGGCCCAAGTCTCTTTCGGATCCCATCCCCAAAAACGTCCCCATGAATAATCGGCCCAAACTCCACCTAATATAGTGCCGGCGGCCACGAGCACGACTCCAATTTGAATGGCACGATAAATCGACTGAGTGCCGGCGCGAATCTGCGCGGCATATTTCACTTCGTCTTTTAAATAGAAGAACAACATCAAGTCGCCGATCGCAAACGCGAGGAAGAAGGCCGCATAACTGATAGTGATAATCAGTACATGCGTGCTCAACCAAAATGTCGAACGCAAAACGGGTTCGAGCGGGTGAATGCTGGCATCAAGAACGGTCGGCGCAAGGTCGGTCAACACCAAGCAAAAGATGGCGACCGTGCTCGCACAAGCCAAAAGTAACTTGGATTTCTGCACACGCTCTAAAATTAGCCCAAAGAGCACACAGCCAAACGGCACCCACACCACGGTCTCATACATATTAGACACCGGAGGTCGCCCCGCCAGATACATACGAATGGCCATCCCGTAACCGTGAAGACCGAAACCAAGAAGTAGAAACACCCAAGATAGAATATTTAAGGGCTTGGCCGGCGATTGCAGATTCACGATCAAGAAAAGCACGCCAAGCAAATACGCCACCCACGCCCACTTGAAGGGATGGAAATGATTGAGATGAAGTTCCCAGTTGATTTTGGCGACAGAGGAGACCTTGTCCGGCGCTTGCGCGCGCGCAAGTTCCATAAATTTCGCGGCCGCTTGTTTGAACTCCTCATTAGGCTGGGGAGCTTTGCCTTCCTGACCTGCGGCGATCGAGTCGACGAAACCTTTCGACATATTCATAAAGGCGGTTTGCATCTCGCCTTCAAGTTCATTCACCGCCTTCCATTTGTCGGTGGCCGGATCCGGCACAAATCTTAAAGCCGCGCCCGATCGGATGGCGGTGAACAATCCAAGCTGGTTTTCAAGCCGGTTTACGGCTTGAAAGTATGGATTAAATTTTTCTTGTTTATCGCGCAGCGATTGCAACTCTTGAAAAACCAGAGGCAAGCGGTCGTTGGCGAATAACTCCTCGGGAGAAAAATATTTCTTTTCTTTGGAAGTGATCTTCAATGCTTCTTTAAGTCCGCTATGACGAAGCTCGATAAACGGAGTCTTCATCCAGTGATCCGGGATCAACAACCAGGTGAACACCACTTCGACGGCGGATTTCCCTTCGAAATCTTTTTTCCCGTAAATCAGCTGTAAGCTTTCGCGCGCGAAGGTATCAAAAGGCTTAACCCTTCCTTCCGCCTGAATCGGTAAACCTTCAAGCGGTTGACCCACTTGAGCGAACGCCGAGGCGGACACCAATAAAAGCAATGAGCAGATCAGCTTCTTCATTTCGCAGTCCTTTTCTTAAGCCATTGCACGCGTTTAAAATAAAACAGCGTGATTGAGCCAAGCACGATTAAAAATGAGCCTAAATATTTCACCCAGCGGCCCGGATCATGATTCACCGAGAGAACCGACACGACCGGTTCCCCGCGTTCATTTTTCTCGAACGAGGATTGATAGAAAGTAAAACCCTCGAATTGCAGCGGCTCGTTCATCGAGACACGAACGATGCCCCGCCCCGGCACATCGACTTCGCTTTCGTAAGTGGCGGCGCGCTCGGTTCCTTGGTTGAAGCCGACTTTAAAATTGGTCAGCTTCAGCGGAAAGGCGAGTTCGATCTGCCGGCGCCCGTAGCTCACGATGTACATTTTGTCTTCGACGTACAAACGCAAAACCGAATCCGAGCCAATCCAATATGTATTGCCTTTAAAAGTGAACTTCGCCGCCTGCGTGGTGACCGGAGTCGCGGCGGGGGCCTTGGTGAAGCGCACTTCCTCGCGCGAATGCGGTAAATAGCGCAGCAAGCGGAATTTGAGGCCCATCCACCCGGTCTCGATGGTCTCACTTTGTTTGACCCGGCCTTTTTTGCGCGTGGAGAGATCCTTATTATATATGATGTAATCCAGATCGCTGCTGCCGGGTATGGTGATCAAGATCACTTCATTGCGCCCACTCGGCTTGACCCTTCCTTCGGTCAAAACCACTTTCGCAGGCCCAAGATCTAGCTCGCTTGCTGAGCGTTTATTCTCGCGCCGAAGCCATTGAGTCATGTTCACATTGGGATTTTCGAGTTGGAATCTGACCGCCGGGCCGTCATTCGGCAAAGCGCTCGGACTGATTTCGGATTCACGGTAAGCGAAATGATAATAATCGGTGAAGCGCATCTCATCCGCGCCTAAGTGCACAATATAGGGATTTTTCTCAGTCGGCGGACTTTTGAGAAAATCGACTTCACTGCCGAAAATATTCTGCATCGAAATGCCGTCGAAGGAAGCATAGACCAACAGATCGCGGTTATGAACGCTGACATGGCGGCGCTCTTCACCGATCGAAAACGCCATGCTGCCGTCAATACCGTACTCTTTGGTCATCCACGATCCCGCAAGCAAGATCAAAATTCCGACGTGCGCCAAAACAAAACCGGTGTGATGTTGCTTCCACGGCCAACGATCAATCATCACCGCAGTCAGGGTCACCGCGAGTAAGATCAAAACCGCATACATATATGGCGATTGATAAACTAATTTTTGCGCGTATTCGGCTTCGTTGTAACGAGCTTCGAGGATCGTGCCGACGGCGCTGATCACGGCCATCGACAAAATGATAAAGACCGCGAGTTTCAGTGAAGCAAAGAATTTAATTATGCGGCGAAACGGAGACAAAGTAATTCCTCATAGTTCCGGAAGTTGTTGGTGAATGTCTTGTACGGCTTGACTCAACTTCTCGATCAGCTTTTGGGCTTTCTCGGGAATGTACTGCTTATTTTCTTCATCCATATAAAGCGCGCGATTGATCTCGACCTGGATCGCGTGTTGGCCGCGATCGGGATGGCCGTAAGTTTGCGTCACCCGTCCGCCGAGATAAGGCCAGTTGTAAGCCACTTTGAGGCCGGTCTTTTCATAGGCCTTGATCACCATGTCTTTAAAGGAAGTCTCACAACTTTTGCCTTCTTGGTCCGACACCACGATGTCGGCCCGAGTCTCACCCGGATCGCGATGTGCGCTGGTCCCTTTGGACGGCATCGAGTGCGCGTCGAGTTGATAGATTTTTTTTGCGCCGTGTTCACGAAAAAATTCGTAAGTGTCGCGCACGTCGGAGTGAAACGGCTCAAAATATTTGCCGACCAATTGCTCATGAAGCGTGTTGCTGATCGGCTTGGACATAAGCGTCGTCCCGCGCGTCGTCTTCACCCAGTGCAAACCGGTGGTGAATTTTCCGGACGGATTCGCATGATTCTCGACCGAATCGGCATCGATATCGTCGGCCAACCGGTTAAGGTCGACAACGTAGCGGTGCCACTGTGTTTTTACGCAGGTGATTTTCAGCTGATCGACGACGGGTGCATAAAGCCGATCGACATAACGATCGACATCGCACATCAATACCGGTTCAGGCAGGCCTTGAAGCCAAGCGGCTTCATTCGGCACCCGCTCTCCGGAGTGTGGAATGGAAATGAAAAATGCCTTCATCACTGGACTCTTCTTATTGTTGGGCGCTATCATTAGCCATCGAGCGAATAATGACAAGGGGTAGATGTTTGAAGGCCCGCATTTATACGAAGACCGGTGACAAGGGCCAAACCTCTTTGGTCGGTGGCTCGCGTGTGTCAAAAACTGACGTGCGTTTACTCAGCTACGGAACAGTGGATGAACTCAATAGCGTGATCGGCCTGGTGCGTGCGCACCTCGGAGAGCTCAGCGATTTTGATTCGCGGCTACAAAATGTGCAGAACAATTTATTTAACTTAGGGAGTCATCTGGCGTGCGACGATGCAGCTATGCGCAGCAAACTGCCGGGGTTGTCGGCGGACGCTTTGTCCTTGCTCGAAGGGGATATGGATTCTTGGGAGTCTGAACTGCAACCGCTTAAACAGTTTATTTTGCCGGGCGGCACAGTTGCGGCAGCGTTCGCACATCAAGCGCGCACTGTTTGCCGGCGCGCCGAGCGCGAGATTTTAGTTCTGCATTCCAGCTCGCCGGTTGAGAGCGATATTTTGATTTATATGAATCGTTTAAGCGATTGGTTGTTTCTTCTCGCACGAAAGCTCAATCATGCTTTGGGCGTGGCCGATGTTCCATGGAGCAAAGGTTAGAATCACCCGCCGGAAACCGGCGGGGTAAAGCCCGTTCAGTTCGCGATCGCCAACCGGTTGTCCCGCAAGTTGGTCCAGAACCATGACAACATCGGATCAAGATCGATACTCTCAAGCACCTGCACATCACGCGCGGTAAGATCGAGAATTTTTTTGCCCGAGACGGAGTTGCCCGGACCGACCATGATCAACTTACCCACTTCGTGAAGATCGACAAGATCAACGATCATCTTTTCGACTTCGCGAAGCTCGGTTTGCTGGCGTTCAAATTCGCCGTCGCTGTTACGCAGATAAATCGCGTACTCGGCCAACTGGACCCCGGCTAAAACGGGCAGATCAAGCGCGTTAGTCACCGGCTGCTTCGGCGCACGCGTTTGATTGCACGCGGCACTTTCCGACACCAATTCGAAAAAACTCATATGACCGATCGCCACCTTCATCGGCGAGTCACCGTTGATCGCACCAAGCACGAACTCGGGCATCTTGTGGCTCTTCAAGTAACGGTCGAGCAATCCCATCTGAACAACCGCGGTGGCGAAACTCTTCAATTTGATGTGGCTTAAAAAAACGTCATCTTCGGATCCGACGAAGTTGGCGAGATCGAGCGGAATCGGGGAGACTTTGTCCCAGATCGCTTGAGCCTCGCGAATGCGCATCACCACTTCGGGAATGCGCACCACGTTGGTGCGAATATCTTGGAAATCTAAATTGCTGGCCCCATTGAAAACTAATGCTTCACGCATAGACCCTCCCCTGTCGTAAGAAAAATGAGCGAGACCCCTAATCCCGGTTCATTTCTGCGTTCTTAAATTTTACTTGGAGAGTTTTTGCTCCCCCTCACCCAAAATGACACTAAAGCAATGTGCGTGCCTTGCGGTCATTCACGCGTGAATGCCCCTTAATTCTTACCTGGTTCCAAACCGGACCATTGTCCATGAAATGGTTTCATCCAGTTGTAATTGACGACTTGTGGCAGTCCTTTGCTAAACTGAAGTCGATGGCAATATTCAGTCGAGGTCAGGTTATCTTCACGAAGTGGTCGAAAGGGATAAAGGGTCGCCCTCCCCTCGAAGCATTTTATATCTATATCTTGGCATTACTCGTGGGATTTATGATCGCGGATCTGAGTATCTTGGCTGTGCGTCCTAGCATGCTGCCGACTCAGCCTCCGCCCGTTCGCCCGAACCGCGTCGCGCAAAACAATTTCACCAGCGAGCAGCAGTACAACAAAATCGTCGACCGCAATGTGTTCAACGCCGATCGCAAAATTCCGCCGGCTCTGACTTCCGACGGCAATGGCCCGGGCACGATCGACGCGGCTCCCGTGGCTTCGCAGCTTCCGCTGAAACTGGAAGGCACTTTGGTGCATGCCAACCCCAAAAAATCCGTCGCCTCGATCGGCTTGAAGACAAAAAACGAAGTGCAAGCGTTTATGGTCGATAGCGAGATTGAGAATATGGCGAAGATCACCGCCATCGAGCGGCGCAAAGTGATCATTCGCAATCTCAACAGCAACCGTCTTGAATACATCGAGATCCCGAAGGACACGGCCGTGACTTTCGGCGTGAAAGAACCGCAAGCTTCAGGCGAGGAAGTCGCCAAGAAAAGCGAGACCGAGTTCACCATGCGCCGGGCCGACATCAGCAAGTACACCTCCGACCTCGGCAGCATCTTGCAGCAAGCGCGCATGGTGCCGAATATCATTCCCGGCTCGGGCGGCCGGGTTGAAGGTTTTCGTTTCGTCGCCATCCAACCGGGCAGCATTTATGAAAAGCTCGGTTTCAAACCGATGGATGTGATTAAAAAAGTGAACAATGAGGACGTCAACTCCCCGACCAAGGCGATGGAACTTTACAACGCCTTGAAATCGGAGAATCGCATTCAGCTCACGATCGAGCGGAATGGACGCGACGAACCGTTCACTTATAACATTGCGGATTAGTTTTTAAGGATTTACCCAAGGAGGGGTAAAAAATGAAGCACATCGTGTATGGCATCTTGGTTCTTTCATTAGGTTCGGCGCAAGCCCAACCCCCTCCAAAAACGCAGCCGACGCGAAGACTCGCGCAGGAAGACGGCTCTGCCGGCTTCGATGAAGCGCCGAGTGCACCGCCTTCGACGGCACCGATGAACTCGCCCTCCACCGGCGGCGCCGGCAAAGGCAATAGCGCGGGCTCAAGCAAAGCCACGCAAGGTTTTATCTCGAAAAAAACCGGCAAGCCTTTGGCTGAAGCCGCGATCGAAGACATCACCAACGAGAACTTTCCCGACATGATCGAATCCTTCGATTACCCGAACGCGGATGTCGCGGATCTCGTGCGCGCGATTTCGGAATTGACCGGCAAGAACTTTATCGTCGATCCGCAAGTGCGCGGGAAGATCACAATCATCGCGCCCAGCCGCTTGACGGTGGCCGAGGCTTACAAGGCTTTCTTGTCGGCGCTCGCGATCAATGGCCTGGCGATCGTTCCCGGCGACGGCTTTTACAAAATCAAACAAGCGCGTGCCGCCCAGCGCGACAATATCGATACCTTTTCAGGCCCCTATTACCCGACTTCCGATCAAATGATCACGCGGATCATTAAGCTCAAGTACATCTCCGCGGATGAAGTGAACAAGCAGTTGCGGATCTTGACCTCAAAAGATGGCGAACTTGTCCCGTACACTCCCACCAACTCCCTGATCGTGTCGGATTACGGCGCCAACATGGACCGCATCATGAAGATCATCGAGCAACTCGACGTGCAAGGTTTCGAGGAACAGATGGAAGTGATCCGCGTGCGTTACGCGCGCTCGAAAGACATCGCCGATCTGGTCGATCAAATCATCAATAAGGGCGAGAAGAAAAACCAATTCGGCGGCGGCGTTCCGAGATTCCGCCCCGCAGGAACCCAGGATTCCGGCGGCGGTACGGGTGCCGAAGTTTATTCGCTTGTCGTACCCGATGAGCGCACCAACTCGATCATCGTGGTCGGCAACAAGGCCGGCATCGAAAAAATCAGAAAACTTGTCGGCCGGCTTGATTACCCCATGCGCCCCGATGAGCAAGGCGGCTTCTTCGTTTATTACTTGCGCCATGCCGAAGCCGAAACGATTGAGAAAGTCTTAAACGGCATCGCTTCTGAATCGAAGAAAGCTCAAGACGCGGCCGCGCAAGCGACCAACCGCCCACCCATGATCGGCGTCGGCGGTGCAGCGCAAGTCGGCCCTGCCGCGACCGCGATTTTCGGCGGCGATGTTAAAATTTCGGCCGATAAAAATACCAACTCGTTGATCGTGGTGGCCAGCCGCCAGGATTACGAAACGATCCGCAATCTTTTGCAGAAGATCGATATCGCGCGCGATCAGGTGTACATCAAAGCGATCATCATGGAAATGCAGGCGAATACTACCAACGACTGGAAGGTGGATGCCTACAAATTCGTTCCCGGGACGAACGGTATCGGTCGGTTTGGTTTTCGCGGCGGCGACATTCAGGGTTTAACTAACCCCGCTGGCGATCAAGGGGCGATATTGGGTTTCGGCATGGGTGGCATGACCGACGTAAAAATCGGCGAAACTGTATTCAAAGTTCCCAGTCTTATTGCGCTAGTGAAGTTGCTCACTTCGCACGCCAACGGCCAAGTCCTTTCCACTCCGCAAATTATGGCGCTCGATAACGAAGAGTCGATGATCGAAGTCGGAGCGAAGGTGCCTGTCTCATTGAACTCCAGCCCCACAACCGGCGGCGTGGTCACGCAAAACATTGAACGCCAAAACGTGACTACCAAATTGACGATCACCCCTTACATTTCACCTGATACGGACACGGTGCAGATGAAGATCGATCAAGAAGTCGCCGATTTAATCACCACTCAAACAACCTCAGCGGCAAAGCTTGCAGAAAACGCGATCTCAACTTCCACCCGCCGGATCAAAACGCAGATCGTAGTCAACAGCGGCGACACTGCGGTTCTCGGTGGCTTGATGAAGGATGAGGATTCCGAGCAGATTGCGAAGGTCCCGATCCTCGGTGATATTCCGATTTTGGGCTGGCTATTTAAGTCGCAAACGAAGTCGAAGAAAAAAACGAACCTCATGGTTTTTCTCACCCCGAAGATCGTGCGCAATCCCGCCGACGGGTCCGCGATCGTCGACGAAAAAATTAATGAACGCATTGATTTTATTCAGAGAAATATGCAGGGCCGCGACGTGCACGGCCAGTACATCGATGCGATGCCGCGACGTAAAACCGCGAAACCCGCACCTGAAGCGGAATCGCCGGCTGTCGAAACGTTCTGATCTCACAATGATGCAAGGGCCATGTGGCCGTGGCCTTGCACATTTAGAGCTTATGTTTCGCCGCCCTAAAAGCTGGGTAGTTTAAATGCAGACAAAGTTAGCGCCTGTCAAAATTCATGTCATCGCCGTAAGTTTCGCGGCTGCCGTGGGTTTGTTGTCTCATTTTGCGACGGCGCAAAACTTGGTCGCCGACCCCGCGGATTCAATGCGATTTGAAGCGCAAGCGATTCCCTCCAACGCCAGCGCGGCCGATATATTGAACAACACCACAGTCAATCCGAATCAAACCGCGACCAATCCCACGAGCCAACCGGCTCCCGGAAAGCCTCTTGTTTATCAAATGCCGAAAGCAAACGCGCAAAAAGACGACGGCAAAAATCCTATGGATCAGATCATGCAAATGATGGGTGGCAGCCCGGCGGCGAAGAAAGCCGCCGCGCAAACTGAGGCGGGATTCAACGCACCCGGTGTGTGTTTGGAATGCGAAAGCATCAAAAACAACGGCATGCAGAAAATCGACCTCGACAATATTCCCGGGTACGTCAGCCTCAAAGACAATCCATATTTGTCGGATAAAGAGAAGTGCTATGCGGAACAACTTCTCCCGCGCGCCAAACAGCATGTTCAAAGGAAATACGGCAATCGTAATTTTAGCGGCGGCGATTGCGCGCGCGGCGTAAGGGAATCTTTAGATCTGGCCGGTTTTGACAAATCGAATCAAGGGCTCGGACACGCGATCGCCTATCACGGCCGGGGCGGTAACGGCTCACTTTCCAAACTGGGCTTTAGGCTAATTTCTGGAATGACTGAGGCTTCGGCTCCTCCGGGCGCGGTTTTAGTTTATGCCGGCCCCAGATCGAATGCTTATCTCACGGGCGGCGCCAAAAATGATGGCACCGGAAACACGCTCGGGCATGTTACAATTAAAGGTGAAGACGGTTATTTCTACACCGATGGAAAAACTCGCTCTGGCGCGGGCTCAAACCGGACCCTGGTCGGCGTGTATGTGATGTCGAAATGCACGAATTGTACGGACGAGGTCATAAAGCAGTGCCAGAATAGAGATGGAGGGCACAAATGATGCGAGTGACACAACTGATCCGCATGGCCTTTAGCTTAATGGCTTTTATTCCACTGATCTCGTCGGCCGAAGTGATGGCCGGATCGGAGAGCAGCAAACGCAATGCAACTGTCACAGCCGGTGGCTGCGCCACCTGCCGGGATATGGAAAAACTCGAAACAGAATTCAATAAACTTCACTACAGCGTTCCCGCACAAGCTAAGCGCGGCGAAGAGAAGTTGCCTCCGGTTTTAGATATCGGCCAGCGCCTCAATTCAGAATCATTGGGCGCACGCGGCGGAAACTTTTATCAAGAATTTGAATCTTACGTCCGCTTAGCCGGAGCCTCACTCCCCTTCGACATGGAAACCCAAATCGCCGCGGACATCGCGATGATCGTGATCGCAAAAGACGCCGAAGAAAAAAGCCGCGCGGCAAGCGATGCCACACCGACGAAGACTCAAGCTATCTACGATCGCGTCTTAAATTCGATGCGCGACGAATGCCGCAAAAAATTACTTAAAGCCGTGGTCGAAGAACGGGTCTGCCGGGTCAAAGCCGAAGACGCCAAAATTGCCAATCCGAAATGCCCGATCGCCAAATTCAGTTATGAAGATTGTGAAGCAAAACAAAAGAGCAACCCGTAATGAGTCGCTTAAAATTTTGGCTTTCCTCGTTCTTGACGCTGTCCTGTTTTCTGGCTCCGGCATCGAGCTTTGGCGCTTCCTCGGGTTTTCTCGAGGAAGATAACACGCCCACCGTTGAGCAAAAGGCGACGATCGTCAAACCGGATGAGAAAAAAACGGAAGCGGCTTTCTGCCCGGACGGTAAATGCAAAAAGGGCATAAGCAACAACCCCACCCCGGAGCCGATTGATACATCTAAGGTTTTAAATTCGGAAGAGCGTACCGCGTGTTATAGCAAAATCATTTTGTCTACGGCCAAAACCAAGGTTGCAAAGTGGTACGGCAATCGCGGTCATAGCGTTGGAGATTGCGCCAAGGGAGTCCGCTCAATCCTCGGAGCCGCAGGCTTCAACCCCCTAGGCGCGCTCGGCGATGCCTATCATTTCAAACGTGATGGTAAACTGAAAGCCTTGGGTTTTAAGGATATCTATTATCCCGGAATGCGCCCCGACCAGGCTCCGCCTGGGGCCGTGTTGGTTTTTCGCGGTGATTTCACCCTATCGACAAACGGCGTTTTGCCGCCTCGGCGCAAACGCCGAGGTATGGGTGCAGGGAACTGGGTCGGTCACGTCACGATCAAGGGTGATGACGGTTTTTATTACACGGATGGACGCACCCGTTCGCCGGCAGTGCCGAGACGCTATTTAGTTGGGGTCTATGTGCCAAATAATTGTGACAAGTGCAGCGCCGGTGTTAAAAGGCGTTGTGGAGGCTAATATGAAGATCTTCGGGAAAATAAATTTAGTTGTCCTGGCCCTCGCCGCCGCTTTCAGTTTCGCGCAAAATTCCGCAGTGGACGGTTTGAAAAGCGAATTTATGCAGCTGAAATATGAAAAGAAAAGCGACCGTGAAAGCGGCGCGCTCAAAATGGATAAGGTCTTTGGGCTGCTCGATCAATTCGCCGCAAAAACACAAAGTGCTCAATCCCCCGCCGAATTCACCGACCTGGTGCAATTGGTCGCCGCCGCCTTGCCTTTTGACATGGAAACCGAAAGCGCGGGGCAAATCGAGTATATCATCCATGATTCAAAGAAAATGCGAACCGCCTATGAAAAAGCACTTGTCGCCATAACGGACAACTGCCGCCGGCAGCTTTTGCAAGCTGTGGTCGCCGAGCGCTCCTGCCTGGTCAATTTGGAAGAATCGGGCAAGGCCAACTCCGCGGCGCCCGATAAGTGCGTAGCGAAGCCGGTTTTCAACTATGAAAAATGCCTCGCGATTAAAATAGAAGAATAAAAAAATTAAACGGCGTTCATACACGGGGCTCAGCCACCTAGCCTTTTGGCGAGTGTGAATGCTTTCTTGTTCGCCTTTCAATGATCCTGTAATCTAGCTCTAATAGATGGCAGCACCTTCATTTGAAACATTAATAAAAAAGGGCACCAGCGTCAGCGAAGAGCAGTTGCAGACTTTGATGCGCGCGCATGACGGTAAGGGCCAATCGCTGGGCGACATATTCGCTAAGCTGAGCTTCAATACGCCCGAAGAAGCCTTGGCCGAACTTTGCAAACACCTCGGCGTCGACTACATCAAAGAAATTCCGGTGAACGATATTCCGGTCGATCTGGTGCGCGGAATTCCGATTAACTACGCGAAGACCCAAGAAGTGCTGCCCTTTAAAGAAGAAGCCGACCGCGTTTTGATTTTGACCACCAATCCGATCAATCACAAAGCGCTTGAAGACTTACGCGTGAAGTTCGGCAAAAAGGTTCATCCCCTAGCCACCACCTCAAGCCGCATTCAAGACGCCATCAACCGCGTTTACGAAAAATCGACGGCGGCTTTAGAGGGCATGGAAGAGATCGAAGGCGAAGAAGTGGATCTTGACGATCCCGTTATCGATTTGCTCGATGCCGGCGACGACGATGCGCCCGTGATTAAACTGGTGAATACTTTGCTCTTCCGCGCGGTGAAAGAAAAAGCTTCCGATATTCACGTCGAGCCTTATGAACGCGACATGGTCGTGCGTTTCCGCATCGACGGTATTTTGTTCGATATTTTTAAGCCGCCGAAGAAACTTCAGAACGCAATCACTTCGCGTATCAAAGTCATGGGCAACTTGAACATCGCCGAAAAACGCCTGCCGCAAGACGGACGCATCCCTTTAAAACTTGCCGGCAAAGACATCGACGTTCGCTTGAGTTCGATCCCCACCGCCTTCGGTGAGCGCTTGGTTATGCGTTTGCAAGATAGATCCAATGTTATCTTGGAACTCGAGCAACTCGGATTCTCCAAAGATTCCCTCGTGAAAATCGACGGCATCATGGAGAAGACTTACGGCATTATGCTGGTCACCGGTCCCACCGGCTCCGGCAAATCGACCACGCTTTATGCTTGCTTGAGCAAAATCAATAAGCCCGACATCAACATCATCACCGTCGAAGACCCGGTGGAGCAAAGGATTCACGGCATCGGCCAGATCCAGGTGAATTCGAAAATCGGTTTAACTTTCGCCAGTGGATTGCGCTCGATTCTTCGTCAGGATCCCGACGTCGTGATGATCGGAGAGATTCGTGACTTGGAGACGGCCGAAATCGCGATCAATGCTTCGCTTACGGGTCACTTGGTACTCTCCACCATTCACACCAACGATTCCGCAGGCGCTTTTCCGCGCTTGATCGATATGGGCTGCGAGCCTTTTTTGATTGCGACATCGATTATGGCGGTCGGTGCCCAGCGCTTGGTGCGCGTGTTGTGCCCGCACTGCAAAGAGCCGCATGAGCCTACGGATGTGGAACTGCGCTCGCTTGAAATCACCAGGGAGCGCGCGCGCGGAGCTACCGTCTTTAAGGCGGTCGGCTGTAACCATTGCAACCAAAAGGGTTACATCGGCCGAAGCGTGATTCAGGAACTCATGCTGATCAACGATGAGATCCGCTCGCTTATCATGAAGCGCACCGACGGTGCTACGATCAAGCGTGAAGCGATTAAAAACGGCATGACGACTTTCCGCGATCACGGCATCGACAAAGTCTTAAGCGGCGTCACCACGATTGAAGAAGTACTGACCAGCACACAAATGGATGCGTAATGCCGATATTCGAATATCGCGGTCTTAACAAAGATGGACGATCGGTTCGCGGCACGGTAGACGCCGACAATCAGCGTACCGCCAAGATCAAATTAAAAAAAGACGGCATTTTCATTACCGACATTAAAGACAAGTCGAAAACCGTCCGTAAATCCAAAGGCAAGAAACAAGGCTCGCAAAAAAGCGTGAATGTCTCCGATCTCTCGATGATGACCCGCCAGCTTGCGACCTTGCTCAAAGCCAATATTCCCTTGGTTGATGCGCTATCTGCGGTCAGTGAACAAATTGAGAATCCGTTTTTGGCCGGTGTCGTCGCCGAAATCAAAAATTCGGTGAACGAAGGCGGACAGCTTTTTAAGGCGATGTCCAAATATCCCAAGGTCTTCGATAAAATTTACGTCTCTCTTTGCGAAGCGGGCGAGATGTCGGGAACGCTCGATTCGATTTTGATCCGTCTTGCCGAATTCAAAGAGGGCCAGACCGCCTTGAACGCCAAAGTAAAGTCGGCGCTCCTCTACCCGATCCTGATGCTTGGCTTTACAATGATCTTGCTGGCCGTGTTGTTCATTTACGTTATTCCGAAGATCGTGACGGTATTCGAGGCTTCGCCGGAGTTGAAGCTCCCTTGGTATTCCATCGTGGTCATCGACATCAGCGGCTTCTTGGTGAATTACTGGCATATTCTGATTGTTTCGGGCGTGATCAGTTATCTTTTGTTCCGCAATTGGAAAAGCACGCCCACCGGCCGCGAGCAGTGGGATGCTATTTTCTTAAAACTTCCTTTGGTCGGTAAACTAGGCCGCATCGTCGCGGTCAGCCGCTTCACCCGCACTCTGTCCACTTTGCTTAACGGTGGCGTCCCCATGCTGACCGCGATGGGTATCGTGCGCAACGTCGTCGACAACGAAGTGATCGCCAAAGCGATCGATGTGGGCCGAGAGAATATCTCCGAGGGAGAATCGATCGCAGGACCGTTAAAAAAATCGGGACAGTTCCCACCGATCGTCATTCATATGATCAACATTGGTGAAAAAACGGGCGAGCTTGAGAATATGCTGCTGCAAGTGAGTGAAGCTTATGATTTTCAGGTTAAAACTTCGATCGATGGATTGACCTCCTTGCTCGAGCCGATCATGATCATTGTGATGGGTTGCGTTATCGGAATCATCGTTTTTGCGATTATGATTCCTATGTTTCAATTGTCCAGTTTGGGTGGATAGTTTAATTGTATATTTGTCGGTCCCGCAACCGGGACCTCTCGGACACAACAGGAGATTTCAACATGATTCGTAACAACAAGGGTATGACACTTCTCGAGATCATGATCGTACTTGTGATCTTGGGTGGTTTGATCGCCATCTTGGCCACGCAAGTGCAAGGCCGCTTGAAGAAAGCAAAGATCCGTCAGGCTCAGATTCAGATCGCGGAATACGGTAAGGCGCTGGATATGTACTTCACCGACTGCAACAACTATCCCACGACGGAAGAAGGCTTAGGCGCCCTCGTCACGGCGCCTCCTTCTTGCTCAAACTGGGGCCCCGACCCGTACATTAAAAAAGTGAACAAAGATCCCTGGGGTGGAGAATTCACCTACGAGTCAACCGGCAACAACTACGTCCTCCGAAGCTACGGCTCCGACCGCCGCGAAGGCGGCACAGGTGACGCGGCGGACGTTAGTTCCGAACAGTAGATCTCTCGCGATAAAGTGATACAATTCATAGGTGACTACAAAAAAAGCCGCCTATGGATTTACTTTAATCGAAATCATGATCGTGACTGCGATTATCGCGACCACGATCACTTTGGCCATGCCTTATATGACCAATCGCAATTCCGCCACGCGCTCCTTCTTGCACAAACTCACCGTCATTAGCCGCGAACTTCACACCAAGGCCAAATTGCAGGGCGTAATTTACCGCCTGGTGATCGATATGCCCGAGGAAACGGATCCCCGTCGTCCGGTGGAGCAAAAGTTTTGGATTGAAAAGTCCAACAACAAAGTCGTCTTGAGCGAATCCGAAGAAGAACATGCTTTGGACCGCCTTAAGGAAACCGATGAGAAAAAAAAGGTCGACCCTAAAGGTTTCGAACGCGACGAAGCCATGACAAAGAAACTTCCCGAGATGCCCCATGGGTTAAGATTTGAGAAAGTCGAACTCACGCGCCTGAAGACCCCGGTCACCACCGGCCGCGCTTTTATTCACTACCTGCCGCAAGGACTGGTGGATGAGGCGGCGATTCACATCAAAGGCGAAAAGAGCCAGGCATGGACAATCGCGATTCATCCGCTCACCGGCAAGGCCGAACTGGTCGCCAAACCACTTTCGTTGAAAGATATTAAATCGCAATGAAGAATAGCACGCGCGGATTCACCCTCATCGAGGTTCTTGTCGCCCTGATTATCGTGGCGGCGGCGATCATGGCTTCGGCCAGTTTATGGTCGGGCAATTTCACGACGATGCGCAAGTCGGCGTTGAACTACGATGTGGCGACGATTTTAGAGCGCAAGATGGTGGAGATCGAGGCCAAGTACTCAACTAAACAGCTTAGCGAAATCCCCGAGGAAGAAGACGGCGATTTCGGCACCGAATTTCCGCAATTCCGCTGGTCGATGAAGAGCCGTGACATGGAGTTTCCCGATTTGAGCGCGATGATCATAGGGCGCGATGAAGGAGCCGACGAAACGCTGGTCGGCATGATCAAGCAGATGACCGAATATTTAAGTAAGGCGATCAAGGAAGTTAAGGTTTCCGTTTTCGTTAAACGCGGGAAAAAAGAAAGCGAATTTTTTGCTACCCAATATTTTGTCGACTACTCGAAGGAATTTGCGGCCGCAGCCGGCGGCTCGACTCCGACGCCGACTCCGTCGGGAGGGAGCAAACCGCAATGAGAAACCGGCTAGGCTTTACTCTTCTCGAAGTTGTGATCGCCATGACGATTTTGGCCTTCCTTTCGCTTTTCACCGTGCAAGCGATCCAGAGCGCGCTTAAGACAAAGACCAAAGTGCAACGCGAAATCGACAAAACCTCCACGCTGCGCGATGCCCTGCGCATCATGGAACGCGACATCAACATGGCCTTCAATTATCGCGACGCCAGTATCGAGCTTTACAATTTGTCACAAAAAGAGCGGCGCGACCGGGCCGTAAAAGGAACCGGCGTCCCAAAGCCGAAACAAGAGGGGGAAAGCCCGACACCGCCCGCCCCGCAACAGGTTCCCTCGACAATGAGCGAGGCCGAAGCCAACGAAAAGTTCAAACCCAAAGTCGAAAAGATCTACACGCAGTTTATCGGCGAGCCGGCCTCACTGGATTTCACTTCGCTCTCGAACATCCGCATCACCGAGGACTCCAAAATCTCTTCGCAGGCCGAGATCGGCTATAAATTAAAATCCTGCCGGCGCCGGTCCACGCAAGAGCAATCGTCGCAGTGTCTATGGCGGCGAGTTTCCAATTTCCTTCACGACGACATCACCAAATTCGGGGAAGAAACCGTTCTGCTTGAAAACGTGAGCGAATTCAAACTACGCTATCTTGGCCCGGGCAAAGAAGAAGAATGGGTCGACACCTGGATCACCAATGAGCGCGGCGACGATGCCACTAAAAATAAATTCCCTTATGCGGTCGAAATCACTATTGCAGTTAAAGACAACGACCCCGGCGTGAAAGATAAAAATTTGCGCATGACCATGGTGGCGGCGATTAGAAACCCGAATAACAAAAAAGAGGAGCCGAAAACGGATGGGCAAATCCCCGGGCAACAGCAGCAAACTCCCCAACCCCAGTAAAGTACTGAGGTCGGAGCGTGGAGTGGCTTTGCTTATCGCGATGTTCGCGATGATGCTGCTGACTTTTATCGCGATCGAAGTCAGCTACGACACGACCGTGGATTATGTGGTGGCTTCGCAACAAGTGAACCGCATCAAAGCCCACTACGCGGCCAAAGCCGGCGTCGAAATCAGCCTTTTAAGAATCATGCTTTATAAACAGGCGATGGCCGCCTTCGGCGATCAATTAGGAGCCGAAAAATCCCGCCTCGACGTCATTTGGAGCTTCCCCTTTATGTGGCCGCCGACCGCAGCGGCCGCGAACAGCAAAGCCACATCGGTCGATAAAAACATGATCAACAGTGTCGTTAAGGAATCTTTGATGGGCGCTCAATATGCGACGACCATTACGCCCGAAGGCGGACGCCTTGATATCAACGACTTAGGTTCGCCGGTCAAAAGCTTAAAGCAAGCGATGATCAAACAACTTGTCAAAGTGTTCACCAGCGAAGTGGAGCACAATGAGGAGTTCGCCAAGAAATACCGCGGCTTTCGTTTTGAAGAGGTCGTCAACAATATCGCGGATTACATCGACGAAGACAAAGACGGCCTAAACGGCGGCGACGAAAGTGCTCCTTACCGCGACAACGAAGACAAAGACATCGAGATGCCGCCGAACCGTTCGCTTCGCACCATCGATGAGCTTCATCAAGTCGGCGGTATGACCGAAGACTTTTATAACTTGCTTGCCCCACGCATTACGGTGTTCGGCACCAAGGGGGTCAACGTCAATTACGCCGACAAGGACACGTTGATGTCGCTTGATCCAAGTATGACCGAAGAGGCCGTGCGCAAAATCATGGAGCGACGAAGCGATCCCAAACTGGGCGGACCGTTTCAAAACCCCAAAGATTTTTTTAATTTCATCCAAGGTTATAGCGTGAATTACCGCGCGATCGAAGAATCGAAGGTTCCCTTACTTTTTGATATGGAATTCAACTTCCGCATCGTCTCAACGGGGCTCTCGGCCAACGTGAAAAAAGAGATCACTGCCATCACCTACGATTATGCGAATCTGACCTCGCGCTACGCCGAGATTATGGATAAACAGGAAGAGCAGGACAAAGGTCCTAGTCCATCCCAGCAACAACAGCAAACCCCTCAAGGGAACACGCCCAGCCCAACCGCAAAAAAGAAAATTCAAGGGGCAAAAGGCCGACCATCTGTAGTGTATTGGGAAGAAAACTGATAGCCTGTTTTTAAATATGGTCATCGTTGGTGTAGACATCGGAGCGTATAGTATTAAGGTCGCCGAAATTGAGGCGACGTCCAAGTCCTATGTCGTCCGGCGTGTTCTTGAATTTCCACTCTCGCTCGATCTGACCAAAGATAAAAAAATTGAAATCATCGACACACTCCGCACGTTGTTCGCCCAATACGATCCCGATTCAACACAATTTATTTTCGGTGTTCCGCAAAAGTACGTTTCCGCGCGCTTGCTGCGCTTGCCTTTTCGCGAACGCTTCAAGGTTCAAAAGGCGATCGTTTCGCAACTTGAAGATGAGCTTCCCTTCTCACAAGACGATGCCGTCTTCGATGCGAAGATTATCCGCTACGCCGGCAAAGGCGCCGATATCTTGGCCATGGCCGTGCCGAACGAGCGCATTGCCGATATTTTGAATACCGCGCACGATTGCGGCGTTGCTCCGACTTTTATTTCCACGGAAGGCATGGGCCTCAACAATCTATTCGAAAAGTGGAATGAGGCGCCGCCGGAGGGACTTAGCGTTGAGCAGGAGATCCCCAGCGCGCGTGACGCCGAATTGGTTTTGAATATCGGCCACATGGCCACCGAAATTTTGGTTTACGCCGACGGCCTTTTGCTTGGGGTGCGCAACATCGACTGGGGCGCAAAGAATATGGCCGACTCGATCGGCGCGAAGTATGGCTTAAATTATCTGCAGGCGATGCGCGAGCTTCAGGCCAAAGGCTTCGTCATGATCGACAAACAAGCCGGCACCAAAGAGCAAGCCGCGTTCTCGCAGACCATCGAAGATGCGTTGAATGTTTTTGCCGCCGACTTACGCTTGAAAATGCTCGAATTGCAGAGCGAATTGAATCTGCAATGGAGCAAAGGGTATTTACTGGGCGGAGGCTCTCAGCTTAAAAACCTCGGCGCTTTTTTAACCCAGCATTTTGAGGTCACTTTCAACCGCTTCAAGCAGTTCGAACATCATCCCAACGTCAGTGCGGAAATCAGCCCGCAGCTTGAGCTGGTCACCGCCACCGCCGTGGGTATGGCGATGGAAGGCTTGCGCCGCCCGCGCAATCCCGCCACCAACTTTTTGAAGGGCGACTTCGCACAACAAAGCCATGTCTTTGAAGCGATTTGGGAAAAGTGGGGTTACGCCGCGCAGCTGATGGGCATCGCGTTCGTAGCACTGGTTATCTTCGGATTGATGCGCGAAAGCTTGTCCATGCGCCTGATGGATGAATCGGACCGGGTAATGCGCACCCAAGCCGAAGCGGTGGCCGGCATCAAAAGTAGGCAGGCCACACCTTCACGCATCCGTACGTTCATCAACAACCAAGACAAGCTTGAGAAAAGCCGCAAGCAAGCCGAGAAAGTCGTGCGCATCAATTCCGCGCTGGATATTTTGAATTTGGTGAGTGCGGCGATACCGCCCGGCCAAGTGGTGCCGATGGAAATCAAACGCGTAAGCATCGATAACGAAAACGCCGAAGTGCATGGCTACACCAATTCCGAGCAAGATCGCGCGAGTGTTCTGCAGGCTCTGCAAAAAGTCGCGCAAGGCAAAGTCGCGCAAGCCCAGATTCGCATTCCTACCCCGCAAGGCAAAGTCGGCTTCGCCTACCGCTTCCACGTGAACCGGAACAGTGGGGGCTAATCATGGCGTTTGAAAACCTCCGCGAACAACTCAAAGAACAATGGGGCGACCTCTCGGCAAAGATTCAAGAGAGCCCGGCCTTCAATTCGCTGCGCGAAAAATTCGAAGAGCAAACGCCCACGGTTCAGCGCGCGATCTTAGCCGGCAGCACCGCATTGGTCGCACTGTTCTTGCTCTCTTTTCCCTATGGTTACTGGAGCGCCTCAAGCGACTACATGACCCAGTTCGAAGAGAATCGCCAAATGATCCAAGGATTATTGCGCGCTTCACGCTCAGCCAAGACCCCCTCGCCGCTTCCACCGCCGATTGAAGCCGACTCGTTACGCGGAAGGGTCGAGGCGATCTTAAGAACCAACCGCCTGCTCCCCGAACAGATCGGCGAGATGCAGGCCATGCCGCATCCCCCGGTTAAGGGGATCCCCGCGACCGTAATTCAAAACGGTTTGGCCGTACAAATCAAAAAAGTAAATCTCACGCAAATCATCGCGCTCGGCAACCAACTGCAGAATATGGGCTCAGGAACCAAACTCATGGGTCTTGATATCGTGCAGAGCGCGGGCCAAACCCATTATTATGACATCATCGTGAAAGTCGTGAACTTTGGTTTGCCGCAAATCGCCGACTCAGGCCCCGATACGGAGCCCGCTAAAGGTGGCAAGAAACCTTCGCGGCCAAGCCATGCTGACGAGGAGCCGTAAGTGAAGTACATCAACGGCTTCGTCGGTTGGGTTTGGTCCAAAAAATCATTTTTCGCGACGGCTTTAGTTTCCGCCGTTTTATTTTTCGCGTGGATGTTTCCGTTTTCCGATCTGTCCGATGCCGTCACCAGTGCGGTCGCACGCGGTTCAAACAACCAAGTTTACGTACAGTTCGATTCGCTCGACCTTAATGTGGTGCCACTGGTTTCGGCCGCGGCACATGGGGTTTCGGCCGACTTACTGAGTCTTCCCACTCTCTCCATTAAATATCTGAGTATCCGCCCCGCTTGGTTTTCACTGCTTTTTAGTCCGCTAAAAATCATCAAAGCCGCGCGCGGGGATATGGAAGCGCAAGCTTACGCCGGCATGCTGGCACTATCGCACGTCAGGCTGAATGGAATTTTCGGCGGTGACATCAATGTCGATCTTTCACCCGACAAGGTTGAAGGCGGCTCGGTCACCACCCGCACGGATCTAGAGCTGGACAATTTAGATCTTAGCCAGCTTCAGGATTGGGCGGAGTTGCCCGTGAAAATGAAGGGCAAAGCGAACGCGGAATTCGCGATGAAGATCAACCCCTCGATGCAAGAGCAACCTGAAGGTGAATTTAATCTTTCGGTCAAAAAATTCTCACTCCCTGCAAGCACCGTGATGATTCCGATGGGCGAAGCCAGCATGCCTTTGAATTTGCCGACCTTGACTCTGGCCAATGTGCTTTTTAAAGGCCGTCTGGTGGGCGGCAATCTTATTTTGGAAGAGGGGCAATTCGGTTCAAACGGCGACCCGGTTTATGGCCGTATAAAGGGGCAAATCGCGATTCGCATCCAAAATATGGGCGGCCAAATGGTGCCTCAAATCGGTTCCTATAATTTTTCGGTGGATATGAGCAGCACGAAGGCCGTGGAAAAAGAGATCGGTATCGCTTTTTTGCTTTTTGATCAGGCCAAAACGCCCACCCCCACCGGCTCGCGGTATTTGTTCCGTGCCCAGGGCCAAGGAATCGGCGGAGTCCCTTCAATAACGCGCCTGAGCAGCTTTTAAGCTGAGTCGTTTTTAACCCTCCGCAATATTGACTCCCCCTCCCCCCGCCGGACTACCTTGTTCAGGCAACTCTTCATCATCAAGGGGAATGGGAATGTCAGGTATCAACAAAGTGATCATTATCGGCCGCATGGGCGCCGATCCGGAAGTTAAAACCGTCACCGGCGGAAATACCGTAGCCCGCCTTTCTGTCGCGACCAGTGAAAGCTGGAAGGACAAAGAAGGCCAAAAACAGGAACGCACCGAATGGCATAAAGTCGTCGTATGGGGAAAGCTTGCCGAACTTTGCGGAAAGTACCTCGCTAAGGGCCGCCAAGTTTATGTGGAAGGTCGCTTGCAAACCCGCTCGTGGGAAGACCAACAAGGTCAGAAGAAATACACGACCGAAGTGGTCGCCAATACCGTACAATTCCTGGGCGCCGCGGGTGGAGCTTCCGCGGGAACCGGGCAGTCCAATGATTCTTTTGGAGCGCAAGATTTCGGCCCCGAGCCCGCTTTTGACAACTCGGACGAAATACCGTTTTAAATAAATCCGATAGACAATTTTAAAGTCCCCCGCTTAACTCTTAAGATGACGTTTCGGGGGATTTTTATTTTAGGCCTCGCTTTCGCTTTAAGCGGGTGCTCTCTTTATCAATCCGATGGGCGTAAAACCTTGGAGAAAAATGCCATTGGTCTTGCTTCGGCCCAAGCTAACTTTATCTCCTGCCAGGCTGAACCTTTGGGCCCCGAATGGCTGAAGGTCTCACAGACCGAAGAGGCCGAGGTGTTCGCGAGCGAAAAAGAAGATTTCGCGCTGACCGTGGCGCCGTCTCTATCGGCTATGCCTTTCAATTGCCTTTATCGATTCTCGTCGGCTCAGGAAATGATCGAACGGACCGATTCCGCGATTGAAATCACCGTCCATGAGTTAGGCCTAAGCCTAGGCGGGTTTGCTTTCCGCCCTCTCTCCCACATAAAATAAAATTACGCTCTTCGAGGAGTCAGCTATGATGCGCAGCCTAATGTGTTTGTGTGTGTTCTCGTTATCTTTACTGACTACTCCGCTTTTTGCGGCAGAGGTCCTGAAAGTTAAGGGGAAGAGCGTTCTCATTGATCTTAAGGGCGATCCCGCCTCACCCGGCGATATGTTTTATGCGCTGAAAGCCGACGGCAAACGCGCGGCTGTGATTCAAATCGGAAAAGTTAAGGGCGAAAAGGCCATCGGTAAAATCACCAAGGGCAAAGCTCAAGTTGGCATGGCGCTGGAGCTGAAGGGCAACCAAGTTGTTTCGCGTAGCAAATCCCGTTCATATGTCAGTCCGGTTTCCGACGGCCGCTCCTATTGGGGCGCTATTTTCGGTTATGGGATGGATTCAATGACGGTGAATATCAACGATTCACTCGACAACCACTTCATTCAAAAAGGGGATCTGTCGGGTTCTGGCTTTAGTGTGAAGGGTTTATTCGATTATGAACTTTTCCCGCAAGTGTGGTTCCGCGGCACTTCTGGCTTGGAAATGTTCAATGTCGCAGGTCCCTCGAAATGCGGTGCTTTAAATCAACAAGCGTGTAACGCAAAGATCAACTATCTCAGTTTTGATTTTGTCGGCCGCTATGTTTTTAGTAATAGCCAAATCCGTCCCTGGCTCGGCGGCGGCCTCGGCCTTTTATTCCCGGCCAGCAAAAGCGCATCGGCTCTGCAAGCCAGCAGCATCGCAACCACCAACGTGATGATGCTCGTCGGCGGCGTGGATTGGTTCCTCAATCCCAATATGTATGTTCCAATCAGTATCGAATACGGCATGCTCCCTAAATCAGATGAGGTGGAAGCCAAATGGATCGCTCTTCGCGCCGGTATTGCTGTTCCGTTTTAATTCTTAGTTTTGTGCTGCTGCTTGCGGCATGTTCATCCACCACACCGCCCGATTCCCATTCTCAGCCGTTAGAAGATAAAAAGATCGATGCCCCATTCACCTGCTACGGCGGGAACGATGGCGGCGTTTGCGCCGGAATCGGCGGCGCCTTACTTGCCTTGCAACTCATCAATGTGCCTGCCGTCGGTGGTTCGGCCCAAGAGCGAAGGCACAATGCTCACGCCATTTTCGGCCGTTGTGAATTTGCCGGTAATCCGCCCAAACCCTGCGATGGCGTTTTGCTTACGATCAAAGCACCCGGCTATTTACGCAAAGCTTGGATCACCGGATTTGACTTCGAAGTCACCGGTATCAAAGGCTCGAAAGTCGATATCGACGCTTTCTCCGATGATTACGGCGTGCGCACGGCGATGAGAGATGTGAAGCCCGGCTCGCATATCAAGATTCAACTCAAGCTTCCTGCAAAATAAAAAAACGGATAGGACAGATGGCCGATTTTTATCTCAATGACCGCTCCCTAGCCGCTTACGTCGAAAAAGACTGGGCGGATCATTTTGCAGAGGATATGAAATTCGCGTTCGCTCCGTATGAGACTTCCCATCTTTATAGTGATTATCATGAGCGGTCGGTGGAGTTGCTCGCGCAAGTCTTGCGCAAATCCGGCGTAGAGCCTTTGAATATGCTCGAGGTCGGCTCGTCCTTGGGTCGAACATTTTTTGAAATTTGCCGGAAGGTCTCGTCGGTGAAAAGTGCGACTCTGCTTGAGCCCTCACAAAACTTGGCCTCAACGTTCAATAAAATATTTTTAGATCCCGGCGATCATCGCTTCCCCATTTTAAAGGGCAATGTGCAAATGTCCGAGCGTCGGTTGCCGATCGAAGATATCCGAGCCGCTTGCCGCGATGTTGAGTTCACTTGTTTAAATTCGACTTTCCAGGAAGCGCGTCTCTCTTCGGGCGCATTCGATCTGGTGATTTGTTCAAATGTTATCGATCAGTGTAAAGATCCCGAACTGCTGGTGAAGTTTTTGAAAGCTTCGCTCGCTGCAGGAGGTACATTGCTCTTAAGCTGCACGTACCAATGGCAGAACAAATATATCGGCAATGCCTCGAAGCAGATCATGAACATTCATGATCTATTCGGTGCGGAGTGGAGATCCCTGGCTGAGGCAAATATCCCATTTAGCGTGCGCGTGTTTGAGAGACATTGGCTAAGTTTCCTCTCGCACGTTATTGTCTTTCAGAAAATATGACGCACCGTTTAGCCGCTACGGCGTAAACGCAATGTTCGGCTTAGCCGCTACGGCGGCAAACGCAACATCCGGTTTAGCCGCTACGGCATTTTACCGGCGGGACAGAAGTTCGGTTTTCCCGCGCCACTTGATTCCAAATTCCTCGCAGGTGACTGAGTAAATAACTAGATCAACCCATTCTTCGCGCATAAAGATCGCCCGCTTTTTCGTGCCTTCTTTGCGCAGGCCCAGCGAGCGGGCCAGAAGGATCGAACGCCGGTTGGACGGTTCGATTCCCGCCTCAATGCGATGAAGGCCGACATCGCGAAAGCCAATGTCGAGCATCGCGCGGACCGATTCCTTGCCGAATCCACATCCCCAAAACGTGTTGTAAATAGAGTAACCAAGAAATGCGGAATGACTCACTCCACGCACCACTTGCATCAAAGCCAGAACACCAATGAGTGCTCCTGATTTTTTCTCGAAAACATGCAGGTCGTAATACTGATCGTCTTTGCGCAATTTTAAATTGAGGCGCAAAACCTTCTTAAACTGTGCCAACGTCACATCCGCCGAAGAGCGGTTAGCCAAATCCCACTTGTTTTTTGCGGGAGAGCTGCTTGTTTTGGCCACCTTCCAAGCCACGTAATCGCTTAGCACCAAGGGACGAATCACTAAATTTTTTGTCCGGCGGACCAGTTTGGCCATCACTCCTCCTCGAGATTCAAAATCGCCTTACAGGCGCTTATCTGTTTATCGATCTCCCGCAAAGCGGCACGCAGTTTTTGCAAGTCGCGCTCATCCATTTCGCTCTCCAAAGCGCGGCTCACAAGCGGAAGCTTCTTTAACCATTGCCCTTGCCGGCTGGCATAGGTTTCAGGGATACCCGAATTCAGCGCGGCAAGCTTGGCATTACCGCAGTCCAGATACTCAACGATAAATTTTAAAGTTTCAAGAGTCAGCAAATGCCGGTGCGCCTTTAGCCGCGAGGAAAAACCCATTTGCCTGATTCTCATAAGCCGCGCCCAAAACGCGCCACTCCCAGGTAACCCACACTTAGTCCGCCGCCGATCCGGAAAGAAAAATCATCGGGCACCCGACGAGTCAACAGAAGGCGAAAGAAGGCACGCGACCAAATTTTGGGATGAAGGCCTTCCAGGCTCAAAACCTCCACACCCATCGCACGTAGCCAGCCCTTCAGACGTCGCGGCCGAATAAAAAGATTCCAGTCATGCACATGAGTTTGGGAGTCCCTGATAAACCAGTCGAGTCCCTTGGCCGCGAATAACCAAGCCAAAATCGTGCGGTTAAAAGTATGAAACAAAATTGTTCCGCCAGGCTTCAACACGCGCACAGCTTCCTTCAGCGCAAGCTCTGGCTCAAAAATATGTTCCAGTACGTCCATCATGCAGACGACATCGAAGTGAGAGTCCGGAAGAGGGAGATTTTCCGCCGTTCCATTCACCCAATTTATTTTTTTCTCAAGGTCACGCACGCGCCCGACGTTCAAAATATCTTCGCTCACATCGAGGCCGGTGCAATGCCAGCCTTTTTCCGCCAGCGCCAAGGTCAGAAATCCTCCGCCGCAACCTATGTCTAAAATCTGCAGATCCTTTTGAGCGCCGTGGAATTTATTTATTTTATCCACGCACCACGGATTGGTGACCTTTTTTTCATGGCGAAGAAGAGCCACCGCCTCACCGCTGCTTGTGTACCACTTCTCACCAAGCTCTTTGTAAAACTCATTGTTGATCACGCCGCCACCAATTCCAGTAAATAAGCTGATAAAATAAAAACGCCATGCTCAAGACCAGAGCCCCTGCGATCACCTGGCGTGCCGTATGCTCGGCAGACCACCAAAGATAGCCCGCCCAAATAAGAACTACCGGATGAATCATGAATAGCAAGGAATGCAGCCAATTTTCAAAGCCCGTGCAAAGCCCGCGATGCTCCCATTCATCTTTCGAAATCGTCAGACAGCTTAACAAAGACAAAAAGCCATAGATAAAAATGTTTCCGGCCTCGCGGTCAGCCAGAAAAAGAAAAGCCAAACACGAGCTAAAAACCAAAGTATCAACCGGATGCCCCCAGCGCTCCCACTTTCGCATCGTGCGGCGCCTGTGGCAGTAGAACTCATCCACTCCCATCAATAACCCCTGAATAAAAAAGGGAAGGATCATGATCATCATAAACTTCGCATGAGACTCGCCGAAAGGGTGAGTCCCGGGCCGAAGGCCATCGAGATCACTCTCGTTCCGGCGGGCACCTCACCCAACATCCTTTGCCAAACATGCGGCAAGGTGGCTGAAGACATATTGCCGTGCTTTTTTAAAACCTCTTTTGAAAACCAAATTTGCTCTTCGCTAAGATCGAGAGCTTCTTTGACGGCGTCAATAATGCGCGGCCCGCCCGGATGGATCGCGTACACCGTATTAGCTCCGCGCCACGGCTTCACCAGCTTTGCGATCGCTTCTTGAACCAAATTCGGCACGTCACGATTAAGAGTCATGCGAAAACCTTGGCCTGAAACATCCCAGGTCATCTGCTCGAGTGAGCCCGGCGCGATCACTTCTTTGAGTTCAATCACTTCAAAACCGCTCTGTGGCTTGGAAGCCGAACAGCGGTAACGAATCACCCCATCGGCAAACAAACTCTGAATGACCAGCTGTTCCGGATCGTGATTGGCGGGATCAAAATGCAAAGTGCATAACTCGGTATGCAAAATATCCGCATCCAAATTCCCGCGCGCCATACGCAGCGCCGGCAAAGCGGCATAGCAGCCCATGTGATACGCATGCAGAATTTCCACCTTTTCGCCCCAACCACGCGCGGAAGCTATGGCCTGCACGGCGCTTGGGCTTGCATATCCCGTACAAGTCACATGAATCCACTGCTTAAAATCCGGATCGCATTCCGGATACAGGCTGTCGACTGAATTCAGTAAAGCTTCTTTAAAAAAAGACATGCGCTGATCGATCGATATTTTCTCTGAATCATGCCGAAACAACTGCATGTCGTCCCAATTTAAATGTGAGAAATCGCGCAAAAAACTGGCGCGGGATTCGATGCGCTCAGAACTACAGCCATAACGTGTGAAGAGCTTAGTGAATTTTTCGGCATCAATGTCTTCGGAATGTCGCGCGTGAGCTTGACCCAGCCATTTCAGCGCATCGGTTTGTGGCACTTTATACGGCGGCTCAAAAGCCTTGAATCGCGAGAGAAACATACGCCATCCGCTTTAGGCGTGGGTGATGCGGGTCACTCCGATAACGCCTTTAAGTTTACTCAAATCACTCATCACCGCTGAGAGCTGCTGAGTGTTCCGTACATTCACGTCGAACGTACAGATCGCCTTTAAATCTTTAGTCGTTCGCGCTTGGGCGTTCAAGATATTGATTCCATGAGTCGAGAATACTTCACCCATCTTCTGCAGGAGGCCCGCAGTGTCGTGGCTAACCACTCTGACCGTCACCACGCGGCCTGCCTCGGGTGCCGTGGAAAGTGTCCATTCGACATCCATGCGGCGGTCCTGATCAAGCTCAAATGCTTTTGAGCAATCCGCACGGTGAATGACAATCCCCCGGCCAAGCGTGATAAAGCCCATGATCGAATCGCCCGGAATAGGATTGCAGCACTTCGCAAAGCGCACCAGCACGTCATCCAAGCCATCAACGCGAATAAGTGAAGCCGAAGCCTTCTTGCGCCCAATCGCGGCTTGAAAGGCTTTTTTCAGAAAGCCAGTTTCCTCTTTTGCGGTCTCTTTTTCTTCCACCGCATTCAGTTGCAAGCCGTCCAACACCGCCTGCGGCATGATCGCTCCAAATCCGACTTTCACCCACAGATCATCCGGAATCGCACAGCCGTGATCGCGCGAAAATTTAGCGAACTCTGGCTTATCCACCGCTCGCGCGACACTGATGCCGGCCTTGCGAAAAGCTTTTTCCATTATTTCGCGGCCCAACTCGAGCGCACGTTTACGAGCTTCGACTTTAACAAACTGACGAATCTTTGATTTCGCCTTCGTGGTCACGCAGATCTTGAGCCAATCCTTCGAGGGCGTTTGCGTTTTTGAAGTGATCACTTCGATAGTGTCGCCGTTTTGCAATTTATGCTTAAGAGGCACCATCTTGCCGTTAACCCGAGCCGCAACGATGCGGCTGCCGACATCGGTGTGAACGGCGTAAGCAAAGTCGATCGGCGTCGCCCCATCGGGCAAATCTTTGACGTCGCCTTTCGGCGTGAATACGTAAATTTCGCTGTCAAATAAATCGGTCTTGAAATTTTCCAAGAACTCGTCGGCGTCGGTGTTTTCTTGGTGCTCTTTGACCAGCTCACGCAAGCCGTTGAATTTTTTTAATGAGTCGAAGTCGACTTCGTCGTCGCCACCGCCCTCTTTGTATTGCCAATGCGCCGCGATTCCGCGCTCGGCCACCTGATGCATTTCGAAAGTGCGGATTTGAATTTCGATGCGCTCGGCCCCCGGCCCAATCACCGTCGTGTGCAAGCTTTGATAGTTGTTGTTCTTGGGCATTGCCACGAAATCTTTAAAACGCCCTGGGATCGGCTTCCACAACGAGTGGACCAGGCCCAAGACTTCGTAACATTCGGCGATCGAATTCACATTCACCCGGAAGGCGAGAACGTCATACACTTGTTCGTAATCGATATTGCGAGCACGCATTTTTTTGTAGATCGACCAAAGGTGTTTCGGGCGCCCGCTGATCTCGAATTTGAATTTGGTTTTCTTCTCGATCTCGGTGCTTAATATCTTTTTGACGTCTTCAATGTATTTCTCGCGCTCGCGCTTTTTATACGCGACCTTTTGTGCGAGTGAGTAATAGGGTTCGGGGTAGGCATAGCGGAAGGAAAGATCCTCAAGCTCCACTTTGATCGCGTTAATCCCCAAGCGGCTGGCGAGCGGCGCATAGATATCCAAGGTTTCGGCGGCGATCCGCGCCTGCTTGTCGGGCGGCATGTGGCTCAGGGTGCGCATGTTATGTAAACGGTCGGCCAGCTTCACCAGCACGACGCGTACGTCCTTACCCATCGCGACGATCATCTTGCGAATGTTCTCGCCTTGTTTCTCATGCGTGTTGCGGAATTTCATGAGCGAGATCTTCGTCACGCCATCGACCATGCGACCGACGGTGGAACCGAATTGTTTATCGATTTCTTCGAGTGTTGCGGCTGTGTCTTCGACGGTGTCATGAAGCAAGCCGGTGGCAATGCTGGCTAGATCTAATTTGAGCTCCGCAAGGATTGCGGCCACACCAAGCGGATGCAGAATATAGGGATCGCCGCTTCTGCGGATTTGGCCTGAGTGTGCTTTTTCAGAATAGAGATAAGCCCGCTCGATCAGGCCCAGGTCGCCCTTAGGATTGTATGCGCGCAACGCCTCGAGCAACTCTTCCAGAGTCTGAGGACCAAATTCATGTCCGTCTTTTTCGGCCGCGGCCTCGCTCATTTAAAACTGAATCTCCACCCGATGTTTCCAGATCCCATAGCCCATTCTAACAGAACGGAAGATTTACGGGGGGACTCGAGTGAAATCCCTAATATTTTTAGCGGGAAAGGTCGCGCTGGACCTGCTCGTCGGGATTCAAGCCCGCGGGATCCGTCGTATCAAAATAAACCATGCCGGCAGCCACTTCACGAAGCGAGTTCACGACATGTTTATTGTTTCTTCCGGGAGCCATGCACGTGTCCCCCTTCATCAACTGCTTAGTCCGTTTCGCCACCAACAAAACCAGTGCGAAGCGGTTATGAACCTTGTCTAAGCAATCTTCTACGGTAATACGTGCCACTCGAAACTCCTGATTAATAAATACTTAAAAGGAATTGACTACCTTATTGATTTTTCAGCATTTTTTCAATGATTTTCCGCACCTGTTGATAGGCGGATTCGAATTCGTCATTCACAATCACGTGTTGGAAGTCATGCGCTTGGGCCATTTCGAGCCGGGCGCTCTCTAAACGCTTCTCAAGATCGGCTTCGGAGGTCACACCCCGCTTTATGAAGCGATGACGCAAAGCATCCATTGATGGCGGTTTAAGGAAGATGGCCACCGCGTCGGGGTATTCCGCCAGAAGCTTCTTCGCCCCCTGCACGTCGATGTCCATAATGCAGACCTTGCCGTTGCTGGTCGTTTCCTCGACCTGTGTGCGTGGTGTCCCGTACATCTTGCCGTGAACGATCGCCCACTCGATAAAGGTATTTTGCTCGATCAACTGTTTAAATTTGTCGTCGGTCACGAAATGATACGGATTGCCTTCACTCTCGCCTGCGCGCATCGGACGGGTTGTGAAGGTGATGATGTCGCAAAGGAGTGGGAAATCTCTCAGCGCGTGCTCGAGAATGCTGGATTTGCCGACGGCCGTAGGGCCGATAATGATCACCAATTTTGGTTTCGTCATTCGATGTTCTGCACCTGCTCGCGGAATTTCTCGATCACCGATTTAGCATCCACCACCACTTGAGTGAGTGAAGCCAATTGCGATTTCGAGCCGATGGTATTCACTTCTCTGAGCAACTCTTGGCAGTAAAAATCCAGCTTCTTTCCCCGCGCTTCGTCCGATTGGATCAACTGGCGGCATGCCTTGAGGTGTTCGCGTAAGCGCACCACTTCTTCGTGTACATCCATTTTGTCGATGAGTAGCGCCGTTTCCAAGGCCAGTCGTGAAGGATCCATTTCTTTTTCCGCTTCAAGCTGGGCCAGTCTCGACTTCAGTCTCTGTTGGCCGCTTTTGAGCGCTTCCTCACGCCAGCCGTCGACTTCTGAAATTTTTCCTTCCAAGTTCTTGATCTGTACGAGAAGTTCTTTTTTAAGCTGTTTGCCTTCTTGCGCGCGCAAAGCTTCGCATTTCTCCACGGCACTCTTGAGCTGGGCCCCGACGGCCTTGAGCTCGCCGGGCTGCAGACTGAGCTTATCCTGATGTTCCATCACATAAGGCATCTGCAGAATATCCTTGAGGGTGACATCTTGCTCAAGCTTAAGGGATTTCGCGAGAGCTTTGAGGGTTTTGGTCCAGTACTCGGCCGTGTCCCGGCGGATTTTTACGGTTTGCAGCTTGCTCTCGGCCGCCGGTCTCCGGTGAATATAAACGTCAACGGTGCCGCGGTTCCAGTGACTGAAGACCTTACGTAGATCATTTTCGAAGGGAGCATATTCTTTGGGCAGGTGAAAACGGACCTCGAGAAACCGCCCATTCACGGACTTCACATGAACTTCGATTTCCAACTGGCGGTTTTTCACTTGGGCTGCGCCGTAACCGGTCATGCTATTCATCGAATTTCAACCTCATGTGTGCGGGCATGATAGGCAATGCATAGGCAATGCTCAAGAAAATTGGGTGGCGTTGACCGCAAAATACCTCCGCACGATCCAAGACAAAACACCGTAACGGCTAAACGCTGCGTTATGTGCTCGACTATTGCACTCCCTCTCTACGGAGGAAGTGTATGAACGCTCACGCATTTAATGATCAGTTCTCTGTCCGAGTAATGTCCGAAAGAAGAATCACGAATGAAATACTCAACGACATCCTGTTTGCCGAAGACCACCGCTTTCACCTTGAACTAGGCTTCTCCAGTTTGTTCGAATGGCTGACGACCGGACATGGGTATTCCGAATCGGCCGCACACCGAAGAATTCAAGGCGCACGCATGCTTCGCACTAATCCTGAAGTATCTGAAAAGCTTGCGTCCGGAAAAACGAACCTGACCAACGTCGCCAGGGCGCAATCCGTAATTCGTGCGCAAGAACGGATCAGCGGCAAAATTTCCAATGAAGAAAAGTCCCGAGTCATTGAACAGATCGAGGGCAAAACCACGATTCAGGCTGAGCACACTTTAATGGCCATTTTTCCAGAAGTCGCCTCGCTTGTGAACCAAGAGCGCCGTACCGTCATTGATGCGGAGACCACCCGGTTGTGCATGAACTTCACCAACGAGCAAATGGCTCAGCTTGAGCGCGTGCGCGATCTGCTCTCACACACCCTACCCCACGCGACTTTTGCGGATGTAATTGCCTATGTGAACAATGATTTTCTCGACAGAAAAGATCCACTCAGAAAGCCTCCGCCGGAAAATACCGTAACGGATAAACAGCGCGTCACAAAAGACGTCTCCGTGTCCGCGCGAAGAGTAACCATTCAAAAGGCTGAAGGCCGCTGTGAATATATAGATCCCGAAACCGGCAGGGTTTGCGGGAGCACTTTTCAAATCGAAACCGATCATATCAAGCCACGAGCTCACGGAGGGGGAAATGAAGCTGAAAACTTGCGCTGCCTTTGCCGTGCACACAATCAACTGATGTCCGAAAAAATTTTAGGTAAGGCGGCAGCGACTGAATGGCGGCATAAATCTAGCGATTAGCTTTTCTAAAATCTGAAATCTTAGCCACTGCATCCGCAAAGGCATTCGCGGGGTCGAGCCAATGAATTCCTGTGTCGCGTTTGAACCACGTGCGCTGCTTTTTTGATAACTGCAGGGTCTTTTCGACGATCTGCTCGAATAATTTCGTT